>JAAXGF010000398.1:15372-16117 GCA_012267605.1 Alphaproteobacteria bacterium
GGCCACCCTCTCGCCTTCGCGGCGAAGGAGCTCGCCAGCGAGCTTAAGATACGACCGCGAGCCTGTACAACCGGTGTCATACAGTATGACCGGCTTGCCGTGGGATGGCGCTTCCGACACCCTAATATTACGTGGAATTACAGTATCATAGACCTGATCACCCATGACGCTGCGTACATCCTTGGCAACCTGATCTGACAAGCTATTTCGCGTGTCATACATGGTCAGCACGATTCCGAGGAGGCCGAGCGAAGGATTGAAGACGTGCTTGATCCGCTTCATGGTCCCCATAAGCTGACTTAAACCCTCGAGGGCGAAAAACTCGCACTGAAGTGGAACGAGGAGCGATTCAGCCGCTACCAGGGCATTGAGAGTGAGGAGGCCAAGGGCTGGCGGACAATCGATGATCACATAGTCGAATTGGTTTACGTTTCCGGCCAGTCGGTTGCGCAATTGAAATTCCCGCCGAGGAACACCAGCAAGTTCGAGATCGGCCCCTGACAGATCAGCCACGGAAGGTATCAACTTCAACCCCGGCACTGGCGTGGGCGTCGCAGTTTCCGCAAGTGTGGCTGCACCCATGAGCATTCCGTAAGCGTTATTGGATCGATCCCTTGGTTCGATGCCAAGTCCCGTACTGGCGTTTCCTTGGGGATCCAGATCAAGAATCAATACATTCTTGCCAATGGCAGCAAGCGCGGTGCCAAGATTGATCGCTGTGGTGGTCTTGCCCACACCCCCCTTC
>JAAXGF010000398.1:16234-26125 GCA_012267605.1 Alphaproteobacteria bacterium
GGTCTTGCCCACACCCCCCTTCTGATTGGCGACGGCGATTGTGCGAGTCGGCCACTGGCGCATAGGGCGTTCGCTTAGGGGCTGCTTAAATGATCGCGGCATCGATTGAACCGTCAATGCGGAGCACGGTTCCAGAGTCTGAGGAAAGACTCGGAATTCGTTCGATGGAATAGTGGCGCCCAATGCCGGCGATTTCATTGTCCACCCCGGCCCCTTTGAGAAATAGGCAGCGAGTTTTGCCGTTACAAAATGGAGCGGCCAATCTTAACAACCGCGGCAGCGGTGCACAGGCGCGGGCGGTCACGCAACCGGCCGGTACAGGCGGCATTTCCTCAATTCGACGGCGATGAACGGTGACCGGAACATCCAGCTTACGGGCGACATGGTTAAGAAACGCGCATTTACGTCCGTCGCTGTCCACCAAATGCACCCCCCGAAGTCCTATGACCGCGAGAACCAGACCGGGAAAACCAGCCCCACTGCCCAGATCCAGCAATCGATCACAGGGGCGAGGCAAATGCGGATACAATTGAGCGGAATCAAGGACGTGACGCCGCCAAACATCCGCAAGACTGGCCGAACTTACCAGGTTGATCTTGGCTTGCCAAGCGGCGAGGTGTCGTAAAAATTCGCCGAGTTTCTCACATGTTTCACGTGAAACACCGGTAATTCGACGAAATTCTTCCGCCGAGAGCGGTGCCGTCACGACGCCATGACGTTTTTCGGTCGTGCAGTTTTTTGACGGCGAACGTGGGCCAAAAGCGCTGTAAGGGCCGCGGGGGTAACGCCTGACAGACGCGCCGCGGCACCAAAGGTTTCAGGCCGAGCCGAATGAAGTTTTTGTTGAACTTCGGTGGAAAGGCCCGCCACCCGCCGATAATCAAGATCATCAGGCAAAACCAAGGCTTCGTCGCGACGAAACGCTTGTATGTCCTTTTCCTGCCGAGCCAAATACCCACGGTATAATGAATCGATCTCGATCTGCTCGGCCACGGCCGGTGCCAATCCATTCAGCTCCGGCCAAATCACGGCCAATCGCGCCATGTCGATGCCTGGATACGCCAAAAGATCCGCGGCTGTCCGCGCCACCCCATCTTGATTGACAGACAGACCCCGGTTTCGGGCCTCGGCCGGCGAAAGGTGAAGGTCGTTCACTAACGCTCGCCCTGTTGTTAATGCACGTTCCTTTTCCTTCAGGGCACGGGATCGTTGAAACGAAACACATCCAAGGGCAGCACCCTTTTCGGTTAACCTAAGATCCGCGTTGTCTGCCCGAAGGTGAAGGCGATATTCCGCTCGAGAAGTGAACATACGATATGGCTCCGATACACCGCGGCTCACCAAATCATCTATCAACACGCCGATATACCCGTCGGCCCGGTCCAGGATAAACGTATCGGCACCACCCAACGCTGCGTTGAGCCCTGCGATCAAACCCTGGGCCGCCGCTTCCTCGTAGCCCGTGGTGCCGTTGATTTGCCCTGCTAGATAGAGACCAGAAATGGCCTTGGTTTCCAAGCTACGTCGGAGCTCCCGGGGATCGACATAGTCATATTCGATGGCGTACCCGGGACGCTTCATTTGTGCCCGTTCCAAACCGGGTATCGTTTTCAGGAGCGCTTCCTGCACATCTCGCGGCAGCGAAGTCGATATGCCATTGGGGTAAACCGTATCGTCGTCGACACCCTCCGGTTCTAGAAAAATTTGGTGCTTTTCCCGGTCGGGGAATTTTACCACCTTGTCCTCGAACGAAGGGCAATACCGCGGTCCAACGCTATCAATTTGCCCTGAATACATCGGCGACCGGTGGAGATTGGCCCGTACCACTTCGCGGCTGGCCGGGGTCGTCGTGGTCAAATGGCATACCACCTGTTCCCCCCTTATCCGCGAGTTTATGAACGAAAATGGCCGAGGTGGATTGTCACCGTGCTGAACCTCAAGCCCGGCCCAATCGATGGTGCGCCCGTCTAGCCGCGGCGGCGTTCCGGTTTTCAACCGACCCATCGCAAATCCCGCTGACTTTAGCGTGCGCGACAACCCCATCGCGGGGGCATCCCCCATTCGTCCCGCCGCAAACTTCTCTTCGCCAATATGAATAAGCCCACCCAGGAACGTCCCTGTGGTCAAAACAACTCGTCCACACGTGATAATTTTTCCGTCGCTCAAACTTATGCCGGTTACCCGCCGGTCTCGTGAAAGCACAAGATCGTCAACCTCGGCGGATAGAATCTCCAAATTTTCCTGGCCCTGTAACGCCTGCAACATGGCGCGGCGATACATTTCCCGGTCAGCCTGGGCCCTTGGGCCACGCACCGCCGGTCCTCGAGATCGATTAAGCACCCGAAATTGAATACCCGCTTCATCGGCCACGCGGCCCATGAGACCGTCGAGTGCATCGACCTCACGCACAAGCGTCCCCTTCGCCAAGCCACCTATTGCCGGGTTGCACGACATCACGCCGATGGTATCAATCCGGTGAGTGACCAAGAGCGTCCGCGCGCCCATGCGGGCAGCTGCAGAGGCGGCTTCACAACCAGCGTGACCGCCACCAATCACGATGACATCCGGACTTGTCATAATCGAACGCCACCCAAGTTCCCGTACGGCCGAACCCGCACGCTCCACGGAAACCGATTTCCTACCATTCGCCGAATCATGTTCCTCAATCTACCGTGTTTCACGTGAAACAACCACGCATTCCCACCTGTCGACTTGCCGATACACATTTACTTGCCGATACACAGCTCGCGGAAAATGACATCCAGCAGATCCTCGACATCAACCCGACCCGTGATCCGCCCTAGCGCCGCTACTGCGTGCCGCAAATCCTCCCCAGCCAATTCCGCGGTACCGCCAACAAACACGCCTTCCAGTGCACGGTCCAACGCCGTTGCGCAAGTTTCCAGGGCACCGCGGTGGCGGGCTCGGGTAAGCGCCGGCGCAAAACCAGGATCCAATCGCTCCTCGGCGGCGGCTGTCAGTGCCCCAAGTAGTTCATCGAGACCCGCACCTGTTCGACAAGAAACGGGCCAAACACGTCGCCCATCCGGTGCCCCACCCAATGAGCCCGGTATAAGGTCGGTCTTGTTCACCACAACCAACCCGTCATTCGGCAAAACGTCGCGCGTGGCCGGATCAGTTTCCGGCCAGTTCCGCGCATCAAACATGGCCAATATCAAGTCCGCCTCCGAGGCGCGCGCCCTAGCTCGCCGCACGCCTTCCTTTTCCACCTCGTCATCCGTCCGCCGCAACCCAGCCGTATCGGCGACCACAACCGGATATCCGCCCAAATCCATCGCTACCTCGACAACATCCCTTGTAGTGCCAGCTTGATCCGAAACGATCACCGCGTCACGCCGCGCCAAACAGTTCAGAAGACTTGATTTGCCCACGTTCGGCGCCCCAACGATAACTGCTGATAAACCCTCCCTTAGCCGCTCTCCGCGCCCCTGATCATCAAGATGTTGACGAATTTCCTGTAGTACACCCCTGATATTGTCCCAGGCAGGTTCCGTCAAATCTTCGGGAAGCCCTTCTTCCGGAAAATCGATTTGCGCCTCAACCAAAGCCATACCTCTCATCAAAGTGCTCCGCCACCCCTCATAGAGTCGGCCAAGCTCGCCGTCCAATTGGCGCAACGCCTGGCGCCTTTGCGACCGGGTTTCGGCCGCCGTCAGGTCAGCCAATCCTTCAGCCTCGGTCAAATCCATTTTTCCGTATTCGAACGCCCGCCGAGTAAACTCTCCGGGTTCAGCGACCCTCAAACCGGGCCACGCCGCCAACACTTCAAGCACCCCGTCGACCACCGCTCGGCCCCCGTGAAGGTGAAATTCCGCGACGTCCTCACCGGTATAGCTTGCCGGACTGGCAAACCACAGAACCACAGCACGGTCCAAAATTTCACCTGTCTTTGGGTGACGCAATGCGCGAAGGCAAGCACGACGCGACGGTGGGATGCCACCCGCCAAACGCTTCACTACGTTACCCGCCAGCGCCCCCGAAATCCGAATTACCGCGATAGCAGATCGGCCCGGTACCGTGGATTGCGCAAATATGGTCATCCCCGGTGTCCTCGCAATTCCAGTCCTCGCCTCTTGCCAGGCTGCACCGGATGCCCCACCCTACATGGAACTCCGCAGAGGAAGGCGTGTATGTCGAACCTCCTTTCCAATGAATCCAGCCCGTATCTCTTGCAGCACAAGGACAACCCGGTCCACTGGCGTGCCTGGGGTACCCCCGCGCTCCAGGAGGCCGAACGGTCCGGGAAACCCATTCTTCTTTCGGTGGGCTATTCCGCCTGTCACTGGTGTCATGTGATGGCCCACGAAAGTTTCGAAAACCAGGAAATTGCCGACTTGATGAACGAACTCTTCATCAACATCAAGGTGGATCGGGAGGAACGGCCTGACCTTGACGCCCTCTATCAGAATGCCCTGGCCCTTTTAGGCCAACAAGGTGGCTGGCCATTGACCATGTTCCTGACATCGAAGGGAGAACCTTTTTGGGGCGGCACATATTTTCCTCCTGCGCCCCGCTACGGACGCCCTGGTTTCCCAGACGTCTTACGCGCGATTCACAAGACATTCCGGCTAGATCCCGAAAAAATTTCCCGCAACCGCTCCGCTCTCGTTGAAGCCCTGAAAAATTTGTCACGGACAACGCCCGCCAAGACAATACCGATGGCAGCCATAGATCAGGTAGCCCTTTCCATTCTCGACCAGGTCGATCCCGTTTCCGGAGGCGTCGGTGGTGCGCCCAAGTTTCCCCAAATCAGTCTGTTCGAAATGCTTTGGCGAGCCTATCAACGAACCTCTGATGTCCGCTTCCGAGACGCTGTCGTATTGACTGCCCAAAACATCTGTCAAGGCGGCATTTACGATCATCTCGGCGGCGGATTCGCACGCTACAGCGTCGATCCCAACTGGTTGGTCCCGCACTTCGAAAAAATGCTGTACGACAACGCGCTGTTGATCGAGCATTTCGGCGTTTTATGGACCACAACACGATCCCCGCTGCTCGCTAAGCGCATTGACGCCACCGTTTCATGGATGCGGCGTGAATTGACCACGCCGGACGGCGCTTTTGCCGCCGCTCTAGACGCCGACAGCGAAGGCCAAGAAGGTAAATTTTATACTTGGGACGAAAGCGAAATCGACGCCCTGCTCGGCGCCGACGCACCTCTGTTCAAGGAGGCCTATGGGGTTACCCCGCGTGGTAATTGGGAGGGTGTCAACATTCTCCACAGGCCGCCAGCCGAGGATGACGAAGCCCTCGATGCCCGCCTCGCGCCTATGCGCCGCACACTATTCGAATCTCGCAGTGCTCGGGTTCGTCCCGGCTTGGACGACAAGGTTCTCACCGATTGGAACGGCTTGGCAATTTCCGCTCTTGCCCGACTTGGCGCGCTTTTCGGACAACCGGATTGGACAGCCGCCGCCGCACGCGCTTTCGCCTTCATCAAGGAAAACCTTTACGTATCTGGCTCTCTATGCCACAGCTTTTGTCGGGGAAAGGCAAACCCCACCCCAATCCTCGACGATTACGCCAATATGGCCAGCGCCGCACTGACGCTTCTCGAGGTCACAGGCGACAAGGCTTACCTGGATTATGCGGTGCAATGGGCCGCAGACGCTGATGAGCGCTTTTGGGATGACGCCTCGGGCGGCTATTTCCTTAGCGCCGCCACCGACTTGATCTTGAGAACCAAATCGGCCCACGATGCCGCTGTGCCGCCCGGAAACGCCACCATGATCGGTGTACTGGCCCGCCTACACACCATCACCGGCGAATCGCGTTATCGGGACCGCGCGAAATCGATCGTCACAACCTTCGGGTCCGAAGATCCGCGTTTGCTTTTGGCGATGCCAAGCCTGCTCAACAATCTTGATCTCCTCAACGATACAACTCTTGTGGTCGTTGTCGGGAGCGACAAATCTTCGGCAACCCAAGCCCTACTAACTGCGGTGCACGAGAGTCCCATGCTTAATCGGGTTCTGATTACCGATTCACCCTCGCTGGCCGGATTGCCAATCCAAAAACCCCGGCCGCCTGCCGGACCGGCAGCCTATATCTGCCGCGGACAAACCTGCTCTGCACCCATAAGCGACGCCGCTAGTTTGGGGGATGCGCTCACCGCGCCACGCATCGCCGAGACCTCGGCCAACTGAGCTATTATGATAAATGTATGACAAGAGTCATACAATATTAATGGAGAGCCGCTATGACGGAAATCATGATCAAATCCGATGACGGCACCCAATTTTCCGGCTACTTGGCGGAACCGGGAAGCGGGCCTGCTCCCGGAATCGTCGTCTTACAGGAAATTTTTGGCGTCAACTCCGCCATGCGCTCGATCGCCGAAGACCTCGCGCACAAAGGCTACTTGGCTCTTGTTCCCGATCTATTTTGGCGCCAAGAACCCAATCTTCAACTCTCGGACAAAACCGATTGGGACCGCGCACTTGAGCTTTACCAAGGTTTCGATGAGGACGCCGGAATTCGCGACGCCCGTGCCGCACTGGCCCAGTTACGTGCCCTAAGCGCCTGCAGCGGCAAAGCTGGTGCCATCGGCTATTGCCTTGGCGGAAAGCTCGCTTACCTCATGGCCACCCGGAGCGATTCGGATTGCGCCGTCTCCTATTACGGCGTCGGCATCGAGAACGCTCTTGGCGAGGCAGAGAATATAGATCGACCTTTCCTGCTCCACGTCGCCGAGGATGACGATTTCGTGCCCGCCGAGGCACAAACTAAGGTGGCCGATGCCCTCGCTAAAAACCGTTGGGTAAATCGCTACAGTTATCCAGGTGTCGGCCACGCTTTCGCCCGCCCCGCCGGCGAACACTACGACATCGCCGCAGCGACGATAGCGAACCAGAGAACAACCGAGTTCCTGGCCCTCCATCTCGGCTAACGCGGGCGAGAATGCCGCGCGCCATTCGTGTCCACCAAACCGGCGGCGCCGATACCCTTTGCTGGGATGACGTCACGCCACCTCCGGATCCAGCGCCAGGCGAGGCGCAAATAGTTCACCATGTCATTGGCCTAAATTACATCGATGTCTACCACCGCAATGGCCTCTATCCACTGCCAAAATTGCCTGCCACACTCGGTATGGAGGCCGCTGGGCAGATCGCAAAAATAGGTTCGGGTGTCACGAATTTCGATGTCGGTGACCGGGTCGCCTATGCCACTCTCCCGCTCGGTGCCTATTGTGAACGCCGCAATATTCCAGCTGAACGGTTAGTCAGATTACCCGCCAACATTTCCAGCGAAACGGCGGCCGCAGTCCTGCTCAAGGGGTTGACCGCCGAATATCTGTTGCGCCGAACCTATCAAGTTGGCTCTGGCGACACGATAATTGTCCACGCAGCGGCCGGTGGTGTAGGTCTCATCATGTGCCAATGGGCGAAGGCGCTAGGCGCCTCGGTGATCGGAACCGTGAGCAGCCATGCGAAAGCTTCCCTCGCCCAGGAAAACGGTTGCAGTCACGTTATCTTACTTGGCCAGGAAGATTTCGTCGCACGCGTCCATGCCATCGCTACCCGTGTATCCGTGGTGTACGATTCGATCGGCAAGGATACCTTCTTCGGTTCCCTCGACTGCCTGCGTCCTCGCGGTACCCTGGTTAGCTTTGGTCAGTCATCTGGCCCGGTTCCTGCATTCGATATTGCCGAGCTCTCGCGCCGAGGATCCCTTTAGGTTTGCCGTGAGTGTCGTGGTTGCCGAATCGATGACCCGCAGTAGAAGCTTTACTTTGGGGATTTTTTCGATTCATGTCAACGCCGTGGGGCCAGGGCCGAATAGAAGTCAAGAATTGTCGGGAAGAAATCCCCGAAGCGGTGGTTTCCGGACGGACGTTATCAGCAGTCTATGACGACCTCATAAAAAATTCTCGCATCTCCATTACGTATAAATCTTTTTGGCAGAACGCCACGCATATTCTTGATTCCTCTAATAAACGCGCTCAATCGTCCAGGGGTGCTGCCCGCACCGAAGTGATCTCTCTCTCGGGCCAGATCCGGTCCGCCCTCAACGAAGGGCGGACGCTCAAAGCAATATACGATGAGTTGAAGGCCGAGGGCCGCGTTTCCAGCAGGTATGATGGCGGTTTTTATAAGAACGTCAAAAAGTTCTGCGGCTCGCCCTCACCCAGGCCCGACTTGTCGTCCGCAAGTTCCGCAAATACTTCGTCACAATCTTCTCCGCTGCCATCCCCGAAAAGCTCGCCGGGCGTGCCCCCGGCGAAGCGCAACGGCGGCGCTCCCGGCTCCGCCCTGCCACCGGAGCGGGCGGACGGGGGGGAGAGAACATTCGAGTACGACGAGTTCAAGTCCCTGGACGAGCTCGAAAAGCAGTACGCCCCGGAAGGAAAGGAGACTGCTCATGGCTCTGGTTGAGATGATCCTGCAAGGCAAGGGGGGCAAGACGCTCGTCGCCTCGCTGCTGACCCAGCACTACAAGGATCTCGGCGTCGAGACGGTGTGCATCGACGCTGACCCGGTGAACCCCACGTTCTCCGGCTACAAGGCGTTAGGGGTGGAGCGCGTGGAACTGATGAACGGCAAGAAGATCAACCCCAAGCGTTTCGACGGGCTGGTGGGCAAGATCATTGCGGCACCCGAGAATTCGGCGGTGATCGTCGATAACGGGGCGTCGTCGTTCGTGGCGTTGTGCTCGTATCTGTTGGAGTACGACGCGCTTTCGGTGCTGAAGAGACTCGGCCACCGGGTGAGGCTGCACACGGTGGTGACGGGGGGACAGGGCCTGACCGACACCCTTGTCGGCTTCGACGCCTTGTGCCGGAGCTTTCCGGAGGCGCCGGTGATCCTGTGGAAGAACGAGTACTTCGGCGCTTTGAGGGACAAGAACGGAACGAAGTTCGAGGACTTAAACGTGTACAAAAAACACGGGGGACGGCTGGAGGGGGAGATCTTGCTGCCGGAGGTGGAGCGGGAGACGGTCGGCGAGGACATGGATGCGATGCTGGTGCGCCGGATGACCTTCCGCGAGGCGATCGACGGGGACGAATTTTTCATCATGTCGCGCCAGCGTCTGACGATGTACTGGCACAACATGGACGAGCGCATGAAGAGGGCGCAGCTATGGGGGCCGCCCAAAAAAGCGTTGTCCAATAAGCGCGCCGCCGGGAATCCGGCATGACGCGGCTTCCCCGGATTGTTCATGGCAAGGGGGACGCGGGCAAGCCGCCTGTCGTTCTGTTGCCGGCCCTGTGCTGCAAAAGCCGCTTCGCAGGTCCGGTCCTCCGCCATGGATTTTCGGCCCGGTCGCGGCGGTGCGTGCGCAAGCGCATGAGGGCGGCGTGGTCATGACATCGACGGAGAAACAGGTGTCCGGCAACGGCGGCGAAGCGCCGGAGGTGATGACCGTCGAGAAGGCCAGGCAGCTGCTCCTTACAAGCCTGAACCTCAAGGTCGGTGAAAAGGACCCGGCGCTGATTCCGGTGGTTCTGCACAAGGCGCTCCTGGAGGACTACGAGCGCTTGCTTGAGCGGCACGTCGCCGCGTCGGCGGAGGCGATGACGCTGGCGGCGTCTTCGGTGGTCAAGACGGTGCGCCAGGCCGCCGATGGTTTGCGCGACGAGACGCTGAAGTCCTCGGTGCGCCAGTCTCTTGCCGAGGCGGCGGAGTACGCGCGGCAAATCGAGAGCCTCAAGAGCGACCTGCAGCGCACGGTGGCGCGGCAGATCGCCGTCCACGGAATTCTTACGGTGGTGACGTTTATCGCCGCCGCCGCGACGATTCTGGCCCTGATGAAAGTCTGAGGCGCGGCCATGAAGCGATTTCCGGGTCTCGGCTCTTTTGCCAACGCCAATACCTCGGCGCCCATTCTGTCCGCCGCCGTTTGCGTTATCCCGACTTCCGCAACTCTGGG
>JAAXGF010000060.1 GCA_012267605.1 Alphaproteobacteria bacterium
CGAATATGCTCGTCGTCGTGTCCAGCGTCTTGTGTTTGACGGCTCCGGGAGGCGCGAGCATCGTCTGTTTAAACGCCAGGACATTCGCCTTCAGCGTAGTCAGCTCATCAGCGCCACCGATAAAGTATTCAGCGGCGATCGGAGGAACTTCTCGCAGCATAATCCGCCAAATATCTGCTGTTGTCAGCGCATCGGCGATTTCGTTTTCCCTGATTCGGAACATAAGGTGTTCCCATATTCGCGGTGGCCTGGGGTGAGTGACTGCACGCAAACGGATTGCTCACGGGGTTCGGAAACAGCGAACCGTTCAAACCGGTGGCGACCCAGTTCAGCGGGCAATTCGAGTAAAACACCCGCGTCGCGCGAGGCTTTGGCCCAATCGAGGAGCAAGCCGTATTGCCACTGTTCCTGGAGGCCGCCAAACCACTGTATCCCCTGAGGCGAGATGACACAGGCGACATTGGCCAGGTCGCACGGGCCAAGGCATCCGGAGATCGTCAGTTCCACCGTCCTGTTGAGTTTTTCCTCTTTCCACTGCTGCTCGATCCAGTCGCAAGGCACGGGTTTGAACCCTCTGTCCGTCCGACCGCAGCAACAGCCTTCGCAGAGCAGGATCTGCCCGAGAGCGCGGCTCCGGGGCGTAGCCAGTGCTTCACGTCTGTCGAGCTTTTCGCGGATGCGATGAGTCTGTGCATTCATGGGCGTGCCTTGATTCTCTGATTGAAGTTTAGTACGAGTGTTGAACTTATACTCAAGGAACTCATAACGAGCTTGCGGCACGGCTCCGGCGTAGACGTCTGAAGCCGATCACGACGCTAGTAAATGACATGAACGTTCCAAGCGAACACAACGCAATGACGACAATATCCCAAAGTGGCCGCCGATTGATAAGAAAGCCGAAATCCCAACTGTGCAACCCGTTATACAACCATCGCTGCCATCGTTGCTTTTGCGTTAAACCCCGCAACCATTGTCCTGTTCTGCCATCTATGTAAGCCCATGTCTGGGCCGAATCGTTGGCTTTGAAGCGATAAACGGGGAGCGGTCGCCAACGATCGTGATGCGAATAGTAATAGGCGTCGTGCTCCTCAAGACGCCTTATTTCGGTAAAATCGACACTCTGACCACAAATCTCGAAACTTTGCAGGATTCCCCGAGTGGCCTTTTTCTCAATTGCCATCGCTGGTAATGCATTGGCCAAGCGGTACTCGTACGGCGCAAATACGACTACGGGATGAAATTCACCGCCTAGCCAATAAAAATCGATTTCTTTGACTCCGGGGTTTCGTTTGACGATGCTCTGGATTTCTGACAGTCTCAGGCCGCTATGGTCGGTCGGGAAGGCACCCTGATACGCGTGAGACGACACGCGACTATGCCCCTTTGTAGTGAACACATCCCAGGGGTTCATAGACAGCAATCCGCTCAAAACGTACGTGACCAGGAATGGAAGGCTCAGTAATCCCAGCAAATGATGCAGCTTCATCACGCCCCAATAAGGAGTAACGTCCCTTCCGCGGTAGCGATTGCGCCATCGCAAGCGAAGGAAGCCGATGATGCCCCCCGTCACAACAGAGACCAACCCAGCCAACGACATAACGACGACAACCCAATGCCAGACTGAAGCGTGCCGACGAAGCGGCAAGGGATAAATCCAATGCAAGTTCGCGCCGACCCAATTCCAAACCCGTTCCTTTCGCGTCGTATCGCGCACAATCCCACCGGTATGTGAAGAAATGTATAAGTGTGTCCCCGCAGCATCGTCAATCTCGATTTTGTGCAACGGTCGGTGAGAATTGAGACTACTAGACACGGTCCATTGATCCATGTCTCGTGTAGCGGCAAAGCTGCCCGAAATCGATTCCAGGTGTTGCGAATTCCGTAGATAATGTTGGGAGGCATGCAGGGCATCTTCGGCGGTCACCTGCTCTAGCGGATCACCAGAATCGGCAAACCAGACGGCATGGCGATCTTCCTTTGTAGTGGCGATAAAGGCGGGGCGACCCAGTACCGTCGTCAGACTCAATCTGCTCAAGGCGTCTGCGCCTACTTGCATGACCATTGAGGTAGGCGCAGACGCCAAGCGGGATGCGTCCAACGCGGGCAGTCCGGCCAGCCGTTCCTGAACCGTCAACGCGGGAAACCCCACGTACATCATGACTACGCCACTGCAAAACCACATCGCGATCAATGTACACATGACGATGCCGAACCAACGGTGAATGAGATACAAGCTTCTTTTGAACGTCATGATCGCGAACCGGACAGGGTGAGGAAGGATCGTTGGGCAAAATCGGTCATATCAACCCGGGCCAGGGCGTCATCGACCAGTTGAAAATCGTGAATGGTGTCCCGGTCGAACATGCCCTTGTGCGGGTTGCGGCCCATCATCACAATTTCGTTGACCGAAAAATCAAAGTCTCCTGTGCGCTCTTGCATCACTACAGCCATTTGTCGGGCGACCTCGCGGGGGGCAATATGCCACACATTGGCACCATCCAGCTCAATGACGCCGGCATCGGGTTGGAGAATGCGGTAGATGGTGCGCAGCAGGCTCCGGTGGGGCGGCCTCGGGCGCTGCGCCACCACACGCCGCCAGAACTAGGACGATTAAACGATAAGCGGTCTCTGCGCTACACATTTTACATTTTATAGTCTGCCGCTATAGCTGAAGGTCAGGAGGA
>JAAXGF010000074.1 GCA_012267605.1 Alphaproteobacteria bacterium
GCCGGGGTGCAGATCGGCGTGGAAAAAACCATCGCGAAAGACCTGATTGAAAATTGTTCACGCCGCCTTGCCGAGGATCGCGTCAACATCATGGCCGGCGTC
Source organism: Alphaproteobacteria bacterium (assembly GCA_012267605.1). Classification (GTDB taxonomy): domain Bacteria; phylum Pseudomonadota; class Alphaproteobacteria; order JAAXGF01; family JAAXGF01; genus JAAXGF01. The sequence goes on from JAAXGF010000074.1 coordinate 103, forward strand.
GATAAGCGCCGCCCGCTCGTCGATGGGAATGCCCCCTACCCGCTGGCACGTGAGGACTCGCCGCGCGGTGCGACGCCAGTCGACGAAGGGAACTCGGAATCCGTCGTCGCTGGCAAGATTGTCACGTAATTCGGATGCGGCGGCCGCTTCGAGACTCATGTCCATCTCGATCTCGACCGCGCGGCTGAAGGTTGATACCACATCGCGCGGTCGCAATCGGCGCCACCCCGGATGGGCTCGTTCAACGGTTTCCGCAAGCCAGTATAGCAGATCGAGATCTCGGGCGAATGCCGCTTCGATCGCTGGACGCAACACCTTGACGGCAACCGCCTCGCCTTCCTTGGTGATAGCGCCATGCACTTGTGCGATCGACGCCGCTGCCAGGGGTGAGTCATCAAATTTCGCAAACAAATCGTTGACCGGAGCGCCGAGCTCCGCCTCGATGATGACACGCGCGTCAGCAGCGGAAAACGGCGGAAGCCGGTCTTGCAAGTTTGAAAGATCGCCGGCAACTTCGTCGCCCATCAAATCCGGACGTGTCGATAAGGCTTGACCGATCTTGATAAATGTTGGCCCCATACTTTGCAGCGCCGCCGCCAAGCGTTGACCAGGTCGTCCCTCCGACTCTGTACGCCATAACAAACGAGCACCCCCAATGAGGGCAGAGAGAACACCGAGTCTTTCAAGCGGAAACAGGGCGTCGTGGCGGGCCAGAGCGCGCGCTATGCCGAGTAATCGGCAAAGATTGCGAAGGGTTCGGATCATATCGTCAAATACGCCAAGCCGAATGTAAAGCCGCGATACCACCACTAAGGTTGCGGACACTGACTAGGCCGAAACCGGCTTTTTCGATCATTGCAGCAAATTCCCTTTGTTCGGGAAACCGGCGAATACTCTCGACCAAATAGACATAGGCGGCACGGTCTCCAGCAACCAGGTTTCCAAGCCACGGCAAAACGTTGAATGAATAAACATCGTAGAGACGCGCCAATCCGCTCGCGGCGACGCGCCCAAATTCCAGGCACAGGAAGCGCCCGCCAGGTCTCAGCACCCGCCGCGCCTCGCGCAATGCTCGATCAACCCGCGTGACGTTGCGAATTCCAAAAGCAATCGTATAGGCGTCAAAGGTGGAATCGGCGAAGGGCAAGGTCTCGGCGTCACCACACGTCCATGAAATTCGGTCGCCAAACCCATGGTCGAACAACCGGTCGCGGCCGCGCGAAAGCATCTCCGCGCTTACGTCGCAAACCACAATTCGCCCGTCCGGCACACAACGCAATAGGCGCTGCGCAATGTCACCCGTTCCGCCCGCCACGTCCACGATGTTGTGGTTCGGGCGGGGCCGCAACCACGCGATCATGTCTGCCTTCCATAGTCGATGTATCCCGACACTCATCAGATCGTTCATGATGTCGTATCGTTGAGCAACGCGCCCAAACAACTGGCGTACGAGACGCGATTTTTCGCCAGGCAACACTGTTCGAAAACCGAAATTCGTGCCTTTAGCGCTCATTGCGATCTTGAGAAGCCTACCCCGCCAAAGGGTAGATTAGTCAGATTCTGATGACCCAATCGTGCCTTCCCTTTTCGCTTTGTCAGCCCCAACCCGTGTAGAAACGACAACATTTGTTTCACTGCGCGACGGGCACTGTCGATCTTTGTCGCCAAAGGTGGGTAAATATTCAGTTGGAAGATAGCGCAGCACCTGAATTGGCGCTACCTTGGGGCAACATGCCAGAACTTCCGGAAGTCGAGACGGTTTGCCGAGGCCTCCTGCGGCATCTGCGCGGTCGAACGTTCATACGAGTGAAGCTACACCGATCCGCGCTCCGCCTACCCCTGCCGATCGACTTCGCCGATCGGCTCGTCGGGCGAAGAGTAGAACACATCGGCAGACGAGGAAAATACATCCTTGTCAACCTTGATGACGGTACAGTCATTATCGCGCATTTGGGTATGTCTGGCCGCATGATGATCCACAATATACCGTACGCAGCGTCCTCGCCTCACGATCACGTGGTTTTTCACTTCGACGATGACTCCACGGTTGTCTTCAACGACACTCGGCGTTTTGGCCTGTTGACATTGGCACTGACAGGTGAATTGGATCACCATCCCCTACTCGCCCGACTCGGTCCAGAACCATTAGACAGCACGTTTAGTGCCGATGTTCTGGCGAATTCTCTGGCCGGAAAACGAACGCCGATAAAGTCTGCGCTCCTCGACCAACGGGTCGTAGCCGGCTTGGGAAACATCTATGCTTGCGAAAGTTTGTACCGTGCTCGGCTCTCTCCGCGCCGTTTGGCGGAATCGGTGATTGGATTGCGCGTCCGGGGGCTGGCTATAGCGCTACGAGAGGTGTTATCAGAAGCTATTGCCGCTGGCGGATCCAGCCTCAAGGATTATCTTCAGGCCAGCGGCGAATTGGGCTATTTTCAACACCGCTTCGCAGTTTACGGTCGTGAGGGACGCCCGTGCCCGGAGTGCAAGTGTGCGGGCGGTGTTCGCCGTATCATCCAATCCGGCCGCCCAACATTCTATTGTCCACATCGCCAAAGATAGAGCGAGTAAGGGAGAACCACGATGTTATCGTCCCGGACCTCCGCAATTTGCGGCGCCACAATGCTTTGGATTGGTCTAACGAATATCCTGGCCGCAAACGACGCATTTTTTTCAGGCGTCGCAGATCTACCGCTTATGCCGGGTTTGCTTCAGGATAGCGAGGCGGGCCTGGTGTTCGATAAGCCCAATGGGCGAATTGTCGAGTTTTATGCTAGCGGCACGATATTGCCCGCAGCCGTCGCCGAATTTTATCGGCGCACGTTGCCTCAGCTAGGCTGGACGAAAACAGGAAATCTAGAATTTACTCGGGACGAGGAAATCCTCAGAATCATAGTTACGGAGAAAGATGGAACCTCGATTGCCCGCTTTACGCTTTCACCGCGCTCGGTTCGGTAGAGTTTCTCGGTTAAGGAGACATGCACATGGCGTATGAAACTATCATCGTCGAAAACAGGGGCGAAATTGGGCTCGTTAAGTTGAACCGGCCCAAGGTACTCAACGCGCTTTCCGCTGAGGTTATTGCCGAACTCAATGCCGCCGCCGATGGATTTGAAGCCAACAACGACATTGCCGCGATTGTATTGACGGGAAACGAGCGAGCATTTGCCGCCGGCGCCGATGTGAGCGAGATGGCCGCTAAGGAATTTGCCGATGTCGCCCACCAGGACTTTTTTGCGCCGTGGCAAAGGCTCGCAGAGTGCCGAAAACCGCTTATTGCAGCCGTCTCCGGATATGCTCTGGGCGGCGGCTGCGAACTGGCGTTAATGTGCGATATCGTTATTGCCTCCGAATCTGCCAAATTCGGTCTGCCGGAAGTCACCATTGGTCTAATTCCGGCAGCCGGTGGTACCCAGCGTTTAGTCAGGGCGGTAGGCAAGGCAAAAGCCATGGACATGATCCTCACCGGTCGCACGATGGATGCAGCCGAGGCCGAACGTCTCGGCCTGGTGAGTCGCGTTGTTCCGGACAACGACGTCCTTGACCAGGCACTCGCCGTGGCCGAGCGGATCGCCGAGCTTTCCCACCCAATTTCCCAAATGGCCAAAGAGTCGATCAACCGTTCGTTCGAGTCATCATTGGCCGAAGGGCTTCTAATCGAACGAAAATTAGCTTACATGATCTTTGCCATGGCTGATCGTAAGGAAGGCATGTCCGCGTTCGTTGAGAAACGACAACCCACTTTTTCACATAAATAGAAAAACATCAGTTAGGCCAGCGCGATTGACGACCCCCTGGTACCGGAGATATAAACCCTGGCCTGTGCAGCACAGGTGGCAATGAATCGGGTGTATCTATGGCTCATCACCTATCGGCAAAGAAACGAATTCGGCAGACGGTTAAGCGCTCTGCAATAAATCGTTCGCGCATTTCGCGAATTCGCACGTATGTTAAGAAGGTAGAGCGCGCAATTGCGGACAATGAAAAGGCAAGAGCGGAAGAGGCGCTCAAAGGCGCAGAATCGGAACTCGCGCGCGGCGTTACTAAGGGTGTGGTGCATCGCAATACGGCAGCAAGGAAGACATCTCGGCTTGTGGCGGCCGTGAAGGCTATGGGCGCAAACGGCGGAACCTAGCCGCGCATTTTTCGGAACCGCAGCCCACCTCAATTTTGCGTGCGTTATTAGTATGTTAAATGTGCTTTTTTATGTAATACATTGAGCTAACTGCATAGTTTATAGCCATTTGGTACGTCAACTAATTTTTTCTTCGTTCCTCTTTCGGTCCGGTTGCCAGCCGTCTCCTGCGCGATTACTCTAGTGTTCGAGCGATTGCTGGGGGCGCAATGGCAAAGACGTAAATCAGGGAATTTTGTTCGACTGGATAAATAGCCCAGCACGAGATAAGGTGAGCTGTCACGCTAGTTGTTTATACAACTAATGGGCGAAAGGGTTGATTACTCGGTTAGTTTAACTCTCGCCAGCGGATTACTAGGCTGTAGGTACAGTGCTTGTTAACAATGGCGTAACAAATTGGATGTGAATGGCAGGGGTCATGGCCTAGGTGGGGGAACGCCATTCTTGCTCAGGGAACGAGCGGGCGATGACGACGAACGATGAATTGAATTTGACTGAGGCGACCGACCAAAAATGGGCGCGCGTTAGGGATCGATTGCGTGCTGAATTCGGGGACGCCGCCTATAAGAGCTGGTTTCAGCCGTTAACGCTCGCTGGCGTAAAAGACGGTGAGATTACCATCTGTGCGCCAACAAGATTTATGCGTGAGTGGGTAATGTCGCGCTACGCAGATAGAATTCGCGCTTTGTGGTGTGGCGAGGAACCTTCAGTCCGGAGCATCACTATTGCGGTAAATCCAGGAGCTGCGGCCCTGTCGCCGGCTCCCGGGCAGAATCTAGCGCAGGCCGCACCCACGGCTGTCGTGCGCCCGATCCGAGAAGCCGACGATGTTTCCGTCGGGGCGCCACTCGACCCCAGGTTCACATTTGACAATTTCGTTGTGGGAAAATCCAACGAACTAGCGTATGCGGCTGCGCGGCGTGTCGCGGAAGCGACCACCGTGCCATTCAATCCCTTGTTCCTTTATGGTGGCGTGGGATTGGGAAAAACTCATCTGATGCACGCCATTGCTTGGCACATCCGCGAACAAGATCCCAGCCGTCCCGTCATCTACTTGTCGGCCGAAAAGTTTATGTATCAGTTCGTACGCGCGTTGCGGTACCAAAATACGATGGCGTTTAAGGAATCGTTCCGATCGGTCGATGTGCTCATGATTGACGATGTGCAATTCATCAGCGGCAAAGACAGCACTCAAGAGGAATTTTTCCACACGTTCAACGCGTTGGTCGACCGGAACCGACAGCTTATTATCACTGGGGATTGTTCGCCTTCCGACCTCGACGGTATGGAGGAACGGTTGCGATCACGCCTCGGCTGGGGCTTAGTCGCAGATATTCACCCAACGGATTACGAACTGCGATTGGGAATTCTACAATCGAAGGCCGAGCAAATGGCTGCTGACCGGCCATTGCCTCGGCGGGTGCTGGAGTTTCTCGCCCACAAGATCACGTCAAATGTTCGGGAATTAGAGGGCGCGCTTAATCGCGTTATTGCTCACGCGATATTGGTGGGTAGAGCGATAACACTTGAGAGTACCCAAGAACTCCTCCACGACCTTTTACGCGCGAATAACCGCCGAATTACTATTGAGGAGATTCAGAAACGTGTAGCTGAACACTTTAATTTGCGGGTTGCGGATATGCATTCGGCCCGCCGCGCTCGTGTCGTCGCCCGCCCTCGACAAGTGGCAATGTACCTGGCCAAACATTTGACAGCGCGGAGCTTACCTGAGATCGGACGAAAATTTGGTGGCCGAGACCATACGACCGTGATGCACGCGATTAAGAAAGTCGATCAACTCCGTCAAACGGACCCTGCGTTCGCAGAGGAAGTTGAGCTATTGAAACGCACCTTAGACGCTTGAATTCCCTTTCATTCATCATCAGAACGGCAAATTTTTCAAAGATGAAATTTATGCCGACTTGGCAAAGATTTTGGTATAGTGAATTAGCCTAGGCGGCCAGCCGAAATACCTTGTAAAATCTGGCTTCGGCAAGTGGGGGAAATCGCCACTTGATAGGGCTTTTTTAGATCGGTGACGATGAAACTAACGATTGAACGCGAGGTCTTGCTTAAGTCGCTAGCTCACGTGCAAAGCGTGGTTGAACGGCGTACGACAATCCCAATTTTATCGAATGTCCGACTTGATGCTAGCGACGGCCGGTTGCGGCTCACAGCAACTGACATGAACTTAACGGTTGCGGAGTCAGTGTGCGCATCAGTGCTTCAGGCTGGGGCGACAACGACTCCAGCTCATATGCTGCACGAGATCGTGCGCAAGCTTCCCGAAGGTGGCGAGGTAGCTTTCGAACCAACCGAACAAGTCGATCGCATAGTACTCCGGTGCGGAGACGGCATATTCTCCTTGAGCTGTTTGCCGGTCGAAGATTTTCCTGCGGACTTTAATGCCGAGTTGGCACATCGCTTCACGATTCCAGCAGCGGATTTGAGGCGTTTGATTGACAAGACCCGGTTCGCCATTTCGCATGAGGAAACGCGGTATTATTTAAACGGAATCTATCTGCATCCGGTTATCGAACCAAAACCTCTTCTTCGCAGCGTCGCTACCGATGGACACCGTTTGGCGCAAGTCGACGTGTCGTTGCCTAATGGTGCCGACTCCATTCCGGGCGTTATTGTTCACCGCAAAGCAGTCACGGAAATTCGTAAATTGATCGACGATTTCGACGGCGAGATTGCGTGTTCCCTCTCTGACACCATGGCACGCCTATGTTTCGACAGTGTCAATGTGACCACGAAACTCATAGACGGAAAATTTCCGGACTATGGTCGCGTCATTCCGGCGGCGAACGACAAAATAATGGAGTTCGACGGACATGGCTTTATGAATGTCGTCGATCGAGTCTCAACTTTGGCAACCGATCGAACCCGCTCGGTAAAGCTTAGTTTGGCGCCGGGTGAGCTCGAAGTCTCGGCGATCAGCCCGGAAAGTGGCAGCGCGAGCGAAAAACTACCGGTTCTCTACGATTCCGACGCTATGCAGATCGGTTTCAACGCGCGCTATCTTTTGGAGTTGGCTGGGCAGCTTGATGGTGAGCGCATCTCCCTAGCTATGAACGATGCCGCGTCGCCATCCATCATGCGTGATCCAGACGACAACCACGCTCTCTTTGTGCTTATGCCGATGCGTGTTTAAAGGGCGCAGAATTGGGAATTTTGGAATTCGCCGCTCCCCACCCGCCGATGGGTGAGTCGGAAGATCGCTCGGTCGAACCAACTATTTCGCGACCATTCCCGAGTGAATCGAATTTGACGAATGCCCGACCACATCAATCGCGCATTGCGATTACTCACATCACGGTGAAGGATTTTCGTTGCTTTACCTATCTTCAACTAGCGTTTGATGGTCGGCCGGTGGTGCTCACAGGTGCCAACGGCGCAGGAAAAACAAATTTTCTCGAAGCCGTGTCGATGCTTGGCCCTGGACGTGGGATACGCGGTGCACGTTTGGATTGTTTGGACCGGCACGGCACACACGATTCACAAGGATGGGCGATTACCGCCCATGTGAATACAACCCACGGAGCTTGTGAAATATCCACTTGGAGAAAAGACGAGCGTCGCGAGATCATGATCGATGGTCAGAACGCCAAGAGCCAGGCCGTGCTGTCAGAAAATTTGAATGTTCTGTGGCTCGTTCCATCCATGGACCGACTATTTGTTGACCGTGGGTCGGCCAGGAGGCGATTTCTCGACCGGCTTGTATTCGGTATCGACGCGCAACATGCGCGGCGACTATCCGCGTATGAACGTGCGATGCGCGATCGCGCAAGATTGTTACGCTCTGGCGTAGACCGCGCCGACCGAACGTGGCTTTCGGTCCTTGAGAGTACCATGGCTGGACAGGGAATCGCGGTAGCTGCCGCGAGACGCACAACGATATCAAAATTGCTGCGAATTCTTAAATCCGATCCCGGCCCTTTTCCTACTGCGGAAATTTCGCTCAGCGGGAGAATCGCTGCCTGGCTTGATGATATGCCGGCCGTAGACGCCGAAGCACGTCTCGCAGACTCTCTCGCTGATTCTCGATGGCGTGACACAGAAACCGGTGGTGCCAGTGAGGGTCCTCACCGCGACGACTTCAGCGTCTGCAAAGATGGTTTGCCTGCCGAGGATTGTTCCACCGGAGAACAGAAATCACTGCTAATCTCAGTGTTTCTTGCCAGCGCACGTCTATTGCTGAACGAAAGCGGTCGACATCCTGTTCTGTTGCTCGATGACGCTGGGGCCCATCTTGATCGCGATCATCGCACCGCCCTTTTCGAGACGTTGACTCAACTTGGTGGCCAAACCTGGCTGTCAGGAACCGACCGCGCGCACTTTTCCCATTTCGGCGATTGGGCTCAATTTTTCGATTTTGACCGAGGCAACGTCCGTCGTGGCTGAAGGAACTATCTCGGAAGAAGCACTCGACGATCGAGGCAACAAACGTGACTCCACTCGCGGTGCCGAGGAATACGGTGCTGAAGCGATCAAAGTTTTGCGAGGTCTGGAAGCAGTACGCAAACGGCCGGGCATGTACATCGGAGATACCGACGACGGTTCAGGCTTACATCACATGATTTACGAAGTCGTTGACAACGCCGTTGATGAAGCGCTCGCTGGATATTGCGATCGCACAGAAGTCACTTTAAATGCTGACGGCTCGGCTACCGTTACTGATAACGGCCGTGGTATTCCTGTTGACATCCACGAGGAAGAAGGTGTTTCGGCTGCCGAGGTCATCATGACCCAACTCCATGCCGGGGGCAAATTCGACCAGAATTCTTACAAGGTGTCGGGTGGCCTGCACGGTGTTGGCGTCTCGGTCGTCAACGCATTATCCGAAACTCTGGATTTAACGATCTGGCGCGGCGGCAAAGAGCACACTATGCGCTTTCGAGATGGTGAAGCTGAAGCCCCACTACGCGAATCCGGAAATTGCGGCGAACGTACCGGAACCCGCATAAAGTTTCGCCCGTCAACTAATATTTTTTCGCAAACCGATTTCGATATGGCGACGCTCGAACACCGGCTGCGCGAATTGGCGTTTTTGAATGCTGGCGTGGAAATTGTACTGAGTGATCTCCGATCCGTTGATCCGGTTAGCATAACACTTCATTACGAGGGTGGCGTCGAAGCTTTTGCCAAGTATCTCGATCGCACTAAGTCGACCTTGCACCCGCGCCCGTTGACTCTTTACGGTCGCCGGGACGGAATCGATATCAGCCTAGCGTTACAATGGAACGATAGTTACCACGAGAACGTTCTCTGCTTCACAAACAATATCCCGCAGCGAGACGGCGGCACCCACCTCGCGGGGCTTAGAGCAGCCTTGACGAGGACGGTGAATAGCTACTCACTCGAATCGGGTATAGCCAAACGGGAAAAGGTTACCTTGACTGGCGATGACGTTCGCGAGGGACTTACCTGTGTCCTCTCGATTAAATTGCCAGATCCGAAATTTTCGTCGCAGACTAAGGATAAGTTGGTTTCCTCAGAAGTACGTCCGGCAGTCGAATCACTAGTCAACGATGGTATCGGCCAATGGTTCGAGGAACATCCAACAGAAGCACGCGCAATCGTCAACAAGGTCGTGGAAGCTGCGGTCGCCCGCGATGCTGCGCGCAAGGCACGGGAACTGACTCGACGTAAGGGAGCGCTGGATATCTCAAATTTGCCGGGCAAACTCGCCGACTGCCAGGAGCGCGATCCATCGTTGAGTGAAATATTTTTAGTCGAGGGTGATAGCGCTGGAGGCTCCGCAAAACAGGCACGCAACCGCGCAAACCAAGCAATTCTCCCTTTGCGCGGTAAGATACTAAACGTCGAACGCGCGCGCGTTGACAAAATGCTGAATTCCGCAGAAATCGCGGCACTGATCACTGCGCTGGGAACAGGGGTTGGTCCGGAGGACTTCGACCTCTCTAAACTACGGTACCACCGCGTTATCATCATGACCGACGCCGATGTTGATGGATCTCATATTCGAACTTTGTTGCTGACGTTCTTTTTTCGACAAATGCGAGCATTGATCAAGGCAGGGCATTTGTACATTGCGCAGCCCCCTCTTTTCCGGGTCAAGCGCGGGCAAAGCGAGGTCTATTTAAAAGACGAGAAATCCCTCGACAACCATCTCATCGACAACGGTATCGAGGGCGCGGTTTTGAATCTACACGACGGCAGTCAACGTGCCGGAGCAGATTTACGGGCCGTCGTCAATATGGCGCGGGAAGCGACACTGTTAGTGCGTGCCCTTTCCCATCGAACCAACCGTAACGTCGTCGAACAGGCGGCAATCGCCGGGGCGCTCGACGGTACTGCGCTAGACGACCCAGCGCAAGCCGAGGCTGCCGCATCAAATGTGACAGCTCGACTCAATGCCATTGCCCAGGAGGAAGAACGCGGATGGTCTAGCCAGGTAAATGACGAAGGCGAGTTAGTGTTTACCCGTCGGCTACGCGGAGTCGAAGAACACCATCGGCTTGACCGAGGTTTGATGGCCAGCGCAGAAGCCCACAAACTGACCGCCATAGCGGGTGAACTTTCGAAATTGTACAAGGGCGTCGCGAACCTAGAGCGTAAGGGCGAATCGTGCAGGGTGGCGACACCAACGGAGCTATTCGAGCGTGTCCTCGACCACGGCCGCAAGGGCCTAACCGTGCAGCGTTATAAAGGTCTGGGTGAGATGAACCCAGATCAGTTGTGGAAGACGACGCTTGACCCAGAAGCACGTGCCCTACTCCAAGTCCGTGTCAAGGACGTCGAAGAATCAAATGAAATTTTTGAGACATTGATGGGAGACGTGGTTGAGCCTCGGCGGGAGTTCATTCAGGCCAACGCACTCAAAGTCGTAAATCTAGACGTTTGATCCCCAGGAAGGGATCAGCGCAGCCATGCCCAAAAAGCCCGCACGCCGGAAGAAGGGAAGCACGCCCTCACGAAGATTTGGCATCGGCAGCGTGATCAAATGGTTGGTCGTTGGCGCGATATGGTCAGCGATCGCCCTCGCCGGCCTGGTCGGTTACTACGCCTACGACCTTCCCAACGTGGACCGACTCGGCGATCGTCAGCGAACGCCAAGCGTTACCATTTTGGCAAAGAACGGGAGTGTTCTCGCCCGGTTCGGCGACCTCTATGGACCGCCAGTCGACGTTGCAGCAATGCCGCCTCATCTTCCGCGCGCAGTGTTGGCTATTGAAGACCGCCGATTCTACCAACATTTCGGATTGGATCCCTTGGCATTGTTGCGTGCATCCATAGCAAACCTAAAAGCTGGGCGGGTTGTTCAAGGTGGTAGTACGATCACCCAGCAGCTGGCAAAAACCATATTCCTCACGCCGGCACGAACGCTCAAACGCAAGGTCCAAGAATTACTGCTTGCCCTATGGCTAGAGCAAAAATTCACGAAGGACGAAATACTTACGATTTACCTCAATCGAGTCTATTTGGGAGCCGGCGCATTCGGCGTAGAGGCGGCATCTCGCCGCTATTTTGACAAATCCGCCCGAGATATCGGTCTCGCGGAGGCCGCGATGCTTGCTGGGCTACTCCAGGCACCAACGCGTCTCGCTCCCAGTCGCAACCTCGCCGCGTCACGTGAACGGGCGCGGGTCGTATTGAGAGCGATGGTCCGCAACGGTTTTGTCGATGCAGCGGCGGAAGCACGGGCGGTCAAACAGCCCGCCACTACCGTAGAGGTCCGGAACGTGGGAACCGGCAGTCGCTACTTCGCCGATTGGGTGCTCGATCAAGTGCGTGATTTCGCCGGACCGACAGCAGCGGATTTGATCGTGCAATCGACCCTTGACCCGCTAGTTCAACGAGCGGCTAATTCTGCCATCACGTCGGTTCTTAAGGCGGAAGGTGATCGGCGCCGAGTCGGTCAAGCGGCGCTCGCGGCGTTGTCGCCGAATGGAAGCGTTCGTGCCATGGTCGGTGGCCGTGAATACGCGCACAGTCAGTTTAACCGGGCGGTCCAAAGTCTGCGGCAACCGGGTTCGGCCTTTAAGCTCTTCGTATACTTGGCAGCGCTCGAGGAAGGATTTAGCCCCGACTCGGTAATTGACGACGCACCAATTACCATCGGTGGTTGGACACCTCGAAACTATGACGGCAAATACCATGGACGGGTAACGTTGCAAACCGCGGTTGCCCGTTCACTTAACAGCGTGGCTGTACGAATTGGTGAAAGCATCGGCCGGGAAAAAGTGGTTCGGCTTGCCCGCCGCTTGGGAATCACGGCGAAACTCCGAGCGGACCCGAGCCTGGCCCTAGGTACCTCCGAGATCTCTCTCATCGAATTAACCGCTGCGTATGCCTCCCTAACCAACCACGGTCTCGGCGTGTGGGCTTATGGTATCGAGGAAATTCGCACCAGGGACGGCACCGTCCTGTATCGTCGATCAGGATCAGGTCCTGGCGCTGTCTTGGACGAACGCACGAGGCGGGAAATGCTCGCCATGTTACGCAGCGTCATATCCCGGGGGACAGGCCGCGCCGCCTCCCTACCCTGGCCGGTGGCCGGAAAAACCGGTACGAGCCAAGATTTTCGTGATGCTTGGTTTGTAGGAATTAGCGGTGATTTGGTCGCCGGCGTTTGGATGGGCAACGACAACGGCGCGGCAATGGACAAGGTCACGGGTGGAGGAATGCCGGCACGTTTGTGGGCCCAATTCGTGCGCGCCGCCCAGCCGGGGAAACGAGCGCCGCGCCCACCAATCGGCCAGCGCACCCGACCCCGGAAGCGCCGACGATGTCACGCCGTGGGTTGTAGATGACTCCGTATTGCGTCGACCATGACGTCCGGTGCCGTTCCGTGGGGAAAGCTTCGAAGAAACTCACCACTTCGCCCCATAAAATAGATTTGGCCGGTGTGATCCATAAGATATTCGCCACCTTCGTCGGTACCCTCGGTCTTACGAACATAGATTCCGTATGCCTTGGCAACCGTTGCGATCTGCGTTGATGTACCCGTTAGGGCAAGTAGATCCGGGTGAAAATGTGCGGCGTATGCCGCCATTGTTTCGACAGTATCCCGCTCGGGATCGATGGTAATGAAGATCGGTTGTACGCGCTTGTCGTCGAGTACCGCAACGGCCTGACTCATTCCCAGAAGATCTGCGGGACACACATCTGGGCAGTACGTATACCCAAAATAAATCAACATAAAACGATCTCGAAGATCGGTATTGGTGACAGTTCGTCCGCGCTGATCGGTTAGCGAAAAAGGTCCACCAATCGATTGCAATGGATGTTCGGCCTCAGTTGCAACACGCCCCTCTTCGAGCCAAAGTCCAAGCCCGATGACGGCAAATACGAGCACAGCAGTTGCAGCAATGGCGACACTCAGTAGCCGCCGGGCCATCTCGTTCGATCGAGATTTGGGTCTCATTGAAACCGGCCGAAGCGATGCGCAGACTGTTTAATCATTTCTGGCGCGCTTAAGCGACCGCAAACGCAGGGCGTTCAACTTTATGAATCCTTGTGCGTCACGTTGATCGTAGACGCTGTCCGCCTCAAACGTGACCAATTCCTCATCGTAAAGTGCGGCTGGAGAGACCCGTCCAACGACAGCCACTGACCCTTTGTAAAGCTTGAGCCGTACGGTTCCGACGACGTTTTCCTGGGAGCGATCTATTGCCGCCTGAATCATTTGGCGTTCTGGCGAAAACCAGAATCCATTGTAGATTAGTTCCGCATAACGCGGCATGAGTTCGTCCTTGAAATGGGCGGCGCCGCGATCCAGGGTGATGCTCTCAATGGCACGATGTGCAACCAACAAAATGGTGCCGCCCGGGGTTTCGTAGATACCACGCGACTTCATGCCGACAAATCGATTTTCGACCAAATCCACGCGTCCAATACCGTTTTCTCCGCCAAGCGCATTGAGCCGAGCAAGCAGCACCGCAGGCGTCAGCCGCTCTCCATCGATGGCGACAGCATCACCCTCTTCAAACGAAATCTCTACGTAGGTCGGATCGTCAGGCGCCGCTTCCGGCGCCACGCTTCGGCTGTACACATGCTCATCCGCTTCGATCCACGGATCTTCCAGAGCCTTGCCCTCGCAGGATATGTGTAAGAGGTTGGCGTCCACCGAATACGGCGCCTCTCCGCGCTTATCGCGGGCGATCGGAATTTGGTGGCGTTCAGCGTACGCCAACAGCGCCGCGCGCGAATTCAAATCCCATTCGCGCCAAGGTGCGATGACGCGGATTTGGGGGTTGAGAGCGTAATAGCCCAGTTCGAATCTAACCTGATCATTGCCCTTACCCGTCGCCCCATGCGCGACCGCGTCGGCTCCCGTTTCCTCAGCGATCTCGATCTGGCGCTTGGCGATCAAAGGGCGGGCTATCGCCGTGCCGAGAAGATACACCCCCTCATATATCGTGTTGGCACGAAACATGGGAAACACGTAGTCGCGCACGAACTCCTCGCGCAGATCCTCGACATAAATCTCCCGGGCCCCCATCTGCGTCGCCTTCTCTCGGGCTGGTTCGAGCTCTTCTCCCTGGCCAATATCGGCGGTAAACGTGACGACTTCGCAGCCATAGGATTCTTGCAACCACCGCAGGATCACGGAGGTGTCCAACCCACCTGAATAGGCAAGAACAACCTTTTTCACGCCACCGGTCATTATCCCCCCTCATGGTTGTCGAGACCTTAGCATAGAGGCGCACGGCGGCACCGCAAACCGCTCGAACGAGGCACGCGGAATCCTATTGTAAACAAAGGAGCAAGATACCCGACGTCCAAACACCGCTAAGGATCAGAGGTCGATAATAATAATGAGGGTTTTATTGGCGTCCGTGCCTGGTCAATAAAATTCTTAAATGACAGACACCGATCTTTATGAAAGATGAATTTTAGAGCAATTCCGTGGGCAATGGTACCCGTAGAAGGTTGATCGTCGCGCTAGAAAAAATATAGAACAGCATTTACAGGCCACAAAATTCCATCGACGAACGCTCGTGACATCAGCACGTTCGTCATCGTGCTCGTATTCATAATTTTCTCAGATACCGAGAAAAGTATGCCGACCACATAGATACATAATAAGGAAGTCAAAAACATTCTCATTTTCATCTCCACACGTCTCAATTTTTAGTTAGGATGAATCTAATATTAAAATCTTACCGTTTCAGTGATCTGCATCATTAATACGGAGTGACCGATGACACAAAACTTGTCACCAAGGTCCAAAATCGGCGAAAAACCTATGATCGACTCCTTAACGAAATAAGTTTACGGCGAGCGTTGTAAGAAATGTCCAAGATCGTTCGTCTTCGGACTCTAAATACCCTGAATTGGGCCGTCCCGCGGAACATTCAGCCATCCATAACGGTTTGAATTTCAAACACTTATAAAATTTCCGCAATCAACTATGCTAGAATGGCGACGACGCGCCCGTAGCTCAGCTGGATAGAGCAGCGGCCTTCTAAGCCGCTGGTCGCAGGTTCGAGTCCTGCCGGGCGCGCCACATTTTTTGCTGATTCCAATTCGCTACCTTTGCACATATCACAGGCCTAGGCAAGCCCCGGGGGAACAAAAAAGGGGCTTAGTCACGCAGACGATCTGAATAGGTAAAAAAGGGCCGCTCGGGGAGGGACCCCAGA
>JAAXGF010000359.1 GCA_012267605.1 Alphaproteobacteria bacterium
CGGTCAAGTATATAATTCCCTTTCTGAAACCGTAGTTCCCGGTCCGGCTCAACCGCTTCCTCCCGAACCATCTGGCCAACCAAAAATTGACCTGCAAGGACCGTTTATATCAGACGAAGGCGACGAACCCGCGGCACGTGGCAGTTTCCGAGCAGCCCAGGACGCTGGGACTGATTCGGGCCGCACTTTGCGGTTCGACAAGGAATGGTCAGGGGATCCCTATCTCTTAAATAGCCGTTAGCCAGCCAGCAACGGTATTGTACCCGGATCGCTTCGCCGCGGCGCCACACCGTCTTATTCACCAGTACGGTCGAGCTTTCTCGCCAGTTCATTGGCGTGTTCGCGTACGGGACCGATATGGGGATTGAGATCAAGCGCTCGCTCGAAAAGATCGAGCGCCGCGTTTTCTCGGTTACGCGCCTCGAGAATAACGCCTTTTAGTACCAATGCGCCGAAATGGCGGGGCTCCAGCTCCAGTGTACGCTCGACGTCGCTCAAAGCACCGTCGTCGTCTTGCTGCCAATGGCGAACCGTGGCGCGACGATGATATGCCTCGGCGAACTCGGAATCGATTTCGATCGCAGCATTGTAATGTTCCAGGGATTCGTCGAGAAGCCTTTGCTTTCTCGCCCATTCGCCCGCCGCCATGTGTTCGTCGATCTTCTGGATCCGGGATTCCAACCACGTAACCCAAATTGCCGATTCGATCGATGTGGCCATTTCTGGGTCCGTGGCTATCTTGAGCCGAGCGAACAGGTCGTCGAGGACCTCTGCCTTCCGGCCACCAGCGGCGTAACCGTCCCAACACCAGGAGACGGCCAAAATCGAGATGAACAGGAATACCCCGCCGGAATTCAGGAATCGGAAGGCCGGTTTCACGACGTTCACGGATCTCACCTGGCTATCGTCCTCGCGGCGACAAATTACGGTCGGAAAAGTTGAATGCTTTCCCGGGACGGTTGCGAAATCGTTTGCGACCGTCCAAGCGTTGGAAGGCCGCCCCTAGCCTTGGCGCGCCTTAAACCGAGGGGCGCTCTTGTTTATGACATATAGCCGGCGCTTGCGGCGTATCACCCGGCAATCTTTGTGACGCCGCTTGGCCGACTTGAGCGAATTCACTACTTTCATCAACAAACTCCCATTTCCCTCAAGCCAACTGGCCCTAACGGAATCAGTCTTTCAAACCACACGGAAGCTAAGGACCCCGGGGGAATCTGTCAATACGGGGCTGCCGTGACTGCAGTTTAACCGACCAAAGCTTTTTAATGTCGTTTGAGCAACAATTGGTAAACACGCTGACTTTAGGGGACGCTCGTTTCCGGAAAAAATTTGGTGATATAATTCTTGGTGCCAAGAGGCATTTAGCCGATCATTCGGTGAGCGTATGCCGATATTGAAGCCCTTCGTAATTGCCGTTGTCCTGGTTTTTGGCGGTTCCCACGCCGATGGCCAAGAAACCGCTCCTGGCCTTGGCGGTAATAATTCAAGCACCTTTGGCGTCGCACGTAAATTCGACAAGCTGGTTACCCTGCTCGGAGACGATGTCCTCAGAGACATGGTATGCCGCCTTTCTTACGAGCGGTTCACACCCGGGCGCTTGAGTTCTGCGCTCGGTATGCCTGAGGGACAAATTCTGAGGCGGATCAATACCTTGAAGGGTTGGGGGTTGATTCGCTTGGTTAGGCGCGATTCGGCAACCACAATTGTTGAGCCTTTACCGGGTGACGGCGCGCGAACCTTACGGCGCTGGGCGCGTAAATACTGCGCCGAAGGAGATGCCTGCGGCGAACCTGCGGCGACCATGACGGAATACGAACAAAAGCGGGATTTTGAACTGACCCCGGAGCCGCGCGGGATCAAGCGTACGCCGGGCAAGGCACCTCTTTTTGTGGTCCAGCAACATGCTGCCCGGCGGATGCATTACGATTTCCGCATCGAAGTTGACGGCGTTCTCAAGTCGTGGGCCGTGCCCAAAGGCCCATCGCTGGACCCCGGCCAAAAACGACTCGCTGTTCCCACTGAGGATCACCCGATCGCCTACGCCAACTTCGAAGGGGTGATCCCAAAGGGCCAATACGGCGGCGGTGCGGTTTCGGTTTGGGACACCGGCGGATACGAAAACATCACCGAAAGGGACGGAGAGGCCATCCCTATCATGGAGGCGCTAGCAAACGGCCATGCGCGGATTCGGCTGCACGGGAGTAAATTGGCCGGAGGGTTTATTTTGCAACGGACCGGCAGGGATAAGGACGCGCGATGGCTTCTGATTAAGGCGAAGGACGATCAAGCAAATCCACAACGCGATCTTGTTGCAACCGAGCCAAATTCGGTCCTGAGCGGGCGTAGCATCGAGGAAATCGCCCGTGAGGAGCCGCCGGTAAAAAAATAACCGAGAATTTCCGGACAGCCAGTTAGAAAACGGGAATTGGTTTTTTCTCCTCCGCATACCCGCAATTGCGCACGAAGTATTTGTCCAAACCGAAGGTCACCGAGACCTCGCACTGATTGTTGCTCTCGTTTTTTTCCGGGATACGATTTTCCGGGTCGACGTCCACTCGGAAACGCACGGCGGTCGGCGGCAAAACCGGGTTGCGGCTCTCTCGAAACGCCGCGCAGCTGCCCTCTGTGGTCGACTCTTCGCCCGAACGAATGCCACCCTCGATGGTGCAATAGTACCTTCCCCAGTAAGCGATCTGCAGCTTTACGGGTCCGACCACGTCTTCTTCGCCAATATTTTTCACATGGGGCCGCACTTTCAACCGCGTCTGACCAAAGAGGCGCAAGTCCCGAAGGATCTCGACCTTCGAGATAACGAGATCGAGACGCGAAGTCGGTATCGAACGCGGCGGCGCGAAACCGCCCCCGTCGGAGAATGGTTCCGTGGGCACGACCGATACCCCCGCCCGCGCCGCCGAGAGCCCGTGCAGCTGGAAAGCGGCGAGAGCAATCATGACGCGGCAAACGCCACGGAGCGTGTCACGCTTGAGAATCATCCATGCTAATTTACGATGCTTGGAACGATATGGAAGATCCAATCGAAATTAGAACAAGCACGGATCAGCATCGTGAAGGAGCCCGCCAACTCGTGAGCGAGGGACGGGCAGAACGGATCCGTTTGCCATGGAGGTATCTTGCCCAATGGTGATGCACGTCGCGCTCACCCATGTCACGACTTACGACTATGACAGGCCAGTGACGCTTGGGCCGCAAATTATCCGTCTGCGGCCAGCCCCCCATTGCCCGGCACGAGTCATCAGCTACGCCTTGCAAATCACGCCCGAGCAGCATTTCCTCAATTGGCAGCAAGACCCGCAAGCCAACTTTCTCGCCCGTGTCCAGATTCCCGAGGAAACGAGAACCTTCCGTATCGCGGTTGACCTGGTTATCGAGATGGCGGTGGTGAACCCGTTCGATTACTTTCTCGAACCGGACGCCGAGACGGTCCCCTTTGCATACGAGCCATGGCTGTTGAAGGACTTGGCGCCGTACCTCGAAACCCAAGCTCCCGGCCCACGACTCACCGCTTGGCTCGACACGGTGCGACAGGATGAAACGCCGACCAACGATTTCCTGGTCGCGCTCAATCAACGCCTTAAGGAGGATATCGGCTACATCATCCGCATGGAACCAGGAATCCAGACCTGCGAGGAAACCCTGGAATCCGGTTGCGGATCGTGCCGCGATTCAGGCTGGCTCCTGGTACAAATTCTGCGTCACCTGGGCTACGCGGCGCGTTTTGTCTCCGGGTATCTGATTCAGCTCAAGCCCGACGTTAAGTCCCTCGATGGCCCCTCAGGCACGGACGAGGATTTCACGGATTTGCATGCCTGGGCGGAAGTCTACCTTCCCAGGGCGGGGTGGATCGGCCTCGATCCCACTTCCGGCCTTTTTGCCGGAGAGGGCCACATTCCTCTTGCTTGTACGCCCGACCCGCAAAGCGCGGCGCCAATAACAGGCACTGCCAGCGACGCGAATGTCGATTTTTCCTTCGACATGAAGGTGGAACGTATCTTGGAAACACCTCGGGTGACCAAGCCGTATACGGAAGCCCAATGGTCGGAGATTGACGCCCTCGGCAAACACGCCGACGATACGCTGAAAAAAGACGACGTTCGGCTAACCATGGGCGGCGAGCCGACATTTGTTTCGATCGATGACATGGACGGCGAGGAGTGGAATACCGCTGCCGTCGGGGCCGACAAACGGGCGCTGGCGACAACTTTGATCCACCACTTGCGCGATCGATTCGCGCCCCATGGTCTGTTGCACTTCGGTCAAGGCAAATGGTACCCGGGCGAATCACTCCCCCGGTGGTCATTTTCACTGTATTGGCGCGGAGATGAAAAACCGTTGTGGGACGATGCTGAGCTGATCGCCAGCGAAACGTCTGGTGAATCAACCATTGATGATGCAGCTCGCTTTTCGGAGACTCTTGCGGAAATTCTGGGGGTCGACCCCGCATGCGTCCTGCCGGCATTCGAGGACCCGCTACCGTTTCTCGCGCGGGAACAGAATTTGCCGGAAAATGTCGACGTTTTCGATTCGAAACTGGAGGATGCGGAAGAGCGCGCGCGCCTGGTGCGGGTGTTCGAACGCGGGCTTGGCAATCCGGTTGGTTTCGCTTTGCCCTTACAACGGTGGAATACTAGAGACGGCGGCGGATGGCGCAGCGAAAAATGGCGGTTTCGGCGCAAGCGCTTGTATTTGGTTCCCGGCGACTCGCCCGTCGGATTTCGCTTGCCGTTGGAATCACTCCCGCATGTGCCGCCGGAGGCCTATCCGTACTTCATCCCAGCTGATCCCTTTGCCGCGCCAAGACCATTCGGCGGCGCGCGAGCCGAAGCCCGCCGCGCTGCCAACCGCCGACCGGAATCACGCCAGCGGATCGCCGTGCCGACAGAACCCACCGACAATCGACGTCAGACGCGAGTCGAACAGGATCCAGGGGACGGCCGTGCCGTACGCACCGCCCTGAGTGTCGAAATTAGGGAAGGAAATCTCAGCGTTTTCTTGCCACCGACCGAAACGGCGGCTGACTACGTCGAACTTGTCGCGGCCATCGAGTCGGCAGCCGCCAAAACCAGCACCCCTGTCGACCTAGACGGTTATACGCCACCTGCGGACGACCGGCTGAACGTCATCCGTGTCACCCCGGATCCGGGTGTCATCGAGGTCAATATCCACCCTGCCCACGACTGGAATGAACTGGTCAACAACACCGTAGCCCTCTACGAGGAGGCGCGGCTCTGCCGTTTGGGCACTGAAAAGTTCATGCTGGACGGCAGGCACACCGGAACCGGTGGCGGGAATCACGTCGTCGTAGGCGGGCCTACCGCCGCGGATAGCCCGTTCTTGCGTCGGTCGGATCTTTTGCAGAGCCTAATCACCTACTGGCAGAACCATCCGTCGCTTTCCTACCTGTTCTCCGGGTTGTTCATTGGTCCGACAAGCCAAGCGCCACGTGTCGACGAAGCACGCGACGACAGCCTGTACGAGCTTGAGCTGGCATTTCGTCAAATTCCCCAGGCACGCAGTGCCGACGACTGCCCTCCTTAGCTGGTCGACAGAATTTTGCGCAACTTGTTGGTGGACGTTAGCGGCAATACCCACCGCTCGGAGATTTGCATCGACAAGCTCTAATCTCCGGACAGCCCCACCGGGCGCCTCGGGCTGGTGGAATTCCGTGCCTTCGAAATGCCGCCACACGCGCGTATGAGCCTGACCCAGCAGCTCTTGCTGAGAGCGATGATCGCCCGATTTTGGCGCCAGCCTTGGCGACGTCCGCTGATTCGCTGGGGGACCAGATTGCATGACGAGTTCATGCTTCCTCATTTCGTGCGAAGGGATTTTCATGACGTAATCGGTGATATGCGCGACGCGGGCTTTCCCCTCGATTCCGCCTGGTTCGATCCCCATTTCGAGTTCCGTTTTCCGATCTACGGAAACGTTATTCGGCAGGGCGTGGAAATCGAGCTCCGCCAGGCGCTGGAGCCGTGGCATGTTTTGGGCGAGGAGAACGCGCCAGGCGGAACAGCGCGCTATGTGGACTCGTCCGTCGAACGCTTACAGGTGCTTGTACGCGGCATGGCCGGAGATCGCTACGTTCTGACCTGCAATGGCCAACGAGTACCGCTGCGGGCCACGGAAGACTCAGATTGCACCGTCGCCGGCGTTCGTTATCGCGCCTGGCAGCCACCTTCGTGCCTCCACCCGACGATTGGTGTCGACTCGCCTCTGGTATTCGATCTTCTAGATACTTGGTCGGAGCGGTCGGTCGGCGGATGTACCTATCACGTGGCCCATCCCGGTGGGCGCAGTCACGAGGTGTTTCCGGTCAACGCCTACGAAGCCGAAAGCCGGCGCCTTGCGCGTTTTTCGGAACTCGGACACACGCCGGGAATCGTGGTTGCGCCGCCTGCCACCACGAATTCCGAATTTCCCCACACCCTCGATCTGCGGCTAGGCTAAATTGATGGCCATCCGCTTATCGTTGCGCATGGAGCGGAAATGGCGCATATAACTTGTTGTGGTCTCGCCGTTCGCTGGAAGGGGTGAATGGGGCGAGCGAAGTGAAACTTAACTGCTAATCAATCAGAGAAAATTTTGGGAGGACGGCCAAGTTGGCGATGGTTGTCGCTAGCGGGTTTCTTGCGCTGGCTGGCCATCTCGCCGTTACGAGAGAGGTATGCGATGGGGGACCTTGGGGTGAGAGCATTAATGCGGTGTCTGGTCGCGGCGATTTTTGCTGTCGGCGCGTGGACGGCATTGGCGGCACCAGCGGAAGCCGAAGACGACGCAGCGGCCATGGGCCAAGGCGTTAGGGGTGGGCTCGAAGGCTTTTACGATTTTGTTGAACCGGGGTTGTATGCGGCGCGCCAGTTCCTCGGCGGGCTGTTCGATCAAGCGAAGGGAAAAGATCCGCGCCGCGAACAATTCCCGCCCGGCAGTGACGAGATTCCGCTCAACGAGCAAAAGGCACCGCAGCCGGAGAGCACCGCGAACCCGGGCTCGAATTCGTGACCATGTGGTGAGCGTCGTACCTTTGGTGATTTGAAATCATCCGGCAACAGGTGCGAGGTCATCCCCAATTTGTGTTCGGACTATTACGAAATTGTCGTTGGCCTTGGTGCGGAAAAAACGAGATCCGATATAGATTGGGCTGATACGGACTCAACCTCCCGAGATTGGACGGAAGCTCCAAATTTAATCGATGGACCAATCGGCGGCTTCCGGATCAGAAAGCGGCCGTCATTGGAGAGGCCTAGCCCGACTTCCGCAACTCGTCA
>JAAXGF010000115.1 GCA_012267605.1 Alphaproteobacteria bacterium
CTCGACCAGCAGCGCCAGGGTGGAGGCGAGCTCGCTCGGGCGGAGCGTGTAGTCGGCGGACACGGTGTCGGGATCGGTCATGGATGGGCTCCGGGTGGGTGGAAACGGAACGCGGACGCCCTCCGGCATCCGGCCTTCGCCCCGGCCCGAAGCCCATCTCGCCTCCCGGAGGCGCGGCGCGGGCGGTAGGAACGGGGAAATCGGCCGTCGGGGCACGGAAGGTCGGGTCCGGCGGGGTTGCTACACCTCGGGACCGGCGTCGGAACGGGCGATTGGAACGCCCGTCAGCGCCGGCAGGGGAATCCTCGTGGGCGAGAGCGTGTGGCCGATGCGGTGCTCGAGATGCGCGTAGCGGCGGTACAGGTCCGGGCGAAGCTCGGCCGCCCGCGCAAGATCGGCGCGCGAGGCCAGAATGCAGAACGAGCACGACAGCCTGTGCCACAAGCATGAATCCCAAGTCTTCGAAACTGCCGAGTCTTGGAAACTGGCTGATGGTGACGAGTTCAACGTAGAAGAGAGTGAAATGAAGGTAAACTGTGACCAATGCCGATAGGCCCCGTTACTCCCAACATCAGCTACCTGTCGATAGCTTCGCCATGATTAGGCTCAACTCGGAGTTGTCGGCGTTAGCGGCACCCCTGCTGAGCATGTTTGCGGCGATTGCGCTTGCTGCATCAACTGCGCCCAACGATTCTCCCGCCAGACCCAGTAAGGTCGATTGACAACTCGCTGGCGTTCTATGCGGACTTGGTAAAGGAAACGGAATTGCGTCGGCGGGTCAACGTTTTGTTTCCGAATCCGCAATCAATCTTTGGTGGCATGCAGGTCGGTTACGTCAGTGTTCAACACGGCAACCTCACCTTTCGCCGACGGGACATGGTTGCCGGGACCAATCCCCTGGCCAAGTTCACGCGGGTATACGACTCGCATTCTCAACGTGGACGGGACTTCGGCCTCGGGTGGAGCTTGTCATTCGACGAGGAACTGACGATAAGCGACGGGGGCTTGGTTTACCGGGCGGGTTCGGGTGCGCGGCACTCGTTCAAACGCACTGGACCTGACGCAGTAGACCAGATTGTGGCGGCCGAGGAGAGCCTATGGGGTGCTGGTGGCGAAGTTCCTTGGTCTGCGGTGTCCGAGACAGCCGACATCTACCGGGCTGTTCCGTCAACCCCTCAATTTGATTCAACCTACATTGCGATCGCGGGAGGTGTCGCGATTCTGCATAAGCGGGGCGAGACGCGATTATTCGAGCGCCGGGCGGACAGCGGTGAGGCTGAAAATACATACCGCCTTGCGCGGATTGTTTCTGGCGGAAAGCAGATTGTACTTTCGTACCGGAACGGATTGATCGACATGGTGTCCGATGGCGATGGTTGGTTGTTCGCCGTTAACCGCGACGGCGTGGGCCGCATCGTGTCCGCTCAGGATCGCTGGGGCCGCGAGGTACATTACCGCTATGACCTCGCCGGACGCCTGCGGGAAGCGCAGGATATCGGCGGCAACACTTGGAGTTACGAATACGGAGTGCACGGCGGCCTAACCCGTGCGATGGGTCCGAACGGTCGCGATATCCTTCGCACTCGCTACGATGGCGAGCGCCGAGTCAAGGGATCAGTCAGTGGGCAACAGTACTCGTTTACGTACGCCGAGGGCGAAACGGTCGTGGTGGAAGGGACGGGTCACTCCCATGTCTTCGGCCAGAATGTGTCAGGCATCACGGACAGCTTCGAGTCCACCAATGGCGTGTGGTGGCAGTTGGCGTTGGATGCACGCAACCGCGTGACGGAAGTTCGATCATCAAATGGCGACTATCAATACTCGTATGCGTCCAACGGAGCGATTGCACGGGTTGATGAGCGATCCGCCGACAGTCGCAACACCCGCTTATTCGAATATGATGCCCAAGGGCGCATTACGAGCATCAATTCGGAGCAAGGCGCGTCGACCACGGTGGAATACTCCGCCGGATTCACGAGAATCGTCGGGCCGGATACACAAGTTGCGTTTGATGTCTTGCCCTCCGGCAGGATCGGGTTCGCGGGCCGGGAAGAGACATTCATCAGCGCGGACTATGACTCCAATGGCAATCCGGCTGCATTTCGCAGCGGCGGCAATACTGTAGAAATTGGTCGCGATTCCATGGGCCGGCTTGCCCAGGTTCGCTATCCCAACGGCGAACAGAACCGGTATCGGTACGATGCGCTCGGTAATCGCACTGCCGTGACCTTCGGTTCTGGCGGCGCGACGCGCTATGTCCACGACCCGGCCGGGAATATCGTGGAGGTTGTGGTGACGGAAGCCGACGGCGAGGAAAAGCGGCAGAAGGTTGAAGTGGGCGACATGAACCGGGTCGAGCGCATTACCTATGAGGGACTCGGAAGGCTTCATATCGTTTACGACTCCATGGGACGCGCCGTTCGCTTCGACACGGACAGGGACGTTATTCGGGTCGAATATGCCAGTCCTTCCGCCATTGGAAGAATTGTCTCCCAAGCCTCGGGCGCGGAGTGGTCGCCAGACGCCGAGGCCGGGGGCAATTCGTCAAACGATGCCGATTTTCGTCTGGAAGTGTTGCAACTCGATTCCATCCCAACGCCGCACCCTCATTATGGAATCCTGGGGTTTAGTGAGATCAGTTTCGAGGCGATCGCAGGCGATCCTATGGAGCGACGAATTCCCGGTCTTTCTGCGGCACGACGACTCTTGAAGGTCGGCGAACCGCTGTTTGCGGATGATGTACGGGACGCAATGATGGAGCTGGAAAAGCCTTCCAACCCGGTGTTTCAACCGCTGGAATATCGCTCGACGAACTGTTGCATTTGCATCATTGTGTATCCGGCTTGGTCGCTCGGTAATGACGGCGCCGCTGCGTCACTTCCAGGTAACGACGAACCGATTTGCATTTGCGCGCCGACTTCTCCTTCGCAACCACCGCCTGCCGGGCTGCCGCCCTACAAGGAGCCACAGCGCCCCAGTATTCCAGAAGCCGAAATAACAGATGGCTTTCTGGGGGCATGGGGCACATACGACTTCGACGCGGTGCCTGCGGTGTACTGCCAAGGAGCTGTCGGGACAAACAAGGCGAGGCTGGAGGGAGAGATCAACGTAACAGAGAACAGAATTCAGGTTACGACGAAAATCAGGTCGCCGGATACCCGTGACTGTCAAGATGGCACGCGAACGACCGACAACATCAATCGCACGATACGTCATGAGCAAAGGCATGCGGAGGCCTACGTCCAATTGGTGAATGATCACTTGGATAAACTGGGCGTCGAGTACCCGAACGCCAGTATCTGTGCTGTTCAGGCACAGGAGTTTGAAAAGAATTTCAATACCGACCTAGTGCTTCTTCAATCTGATA
>JAAXGF010000006.1 GCA_012267605.1 Alphaproteobacteria bacterium
GCACCAGGCAGCGCGCTGGCTGTCGTTGATCTCGCCGAGATAGAGAATGTGGCGCTGAACGACCCGGCGGCCGCGGACCCGGACGTTCTCCACCACGCTCCAGCAGCGGTGCTCCTTGCCGTCTTTGAAGCGTCTCTTGCAGCGCACGAACATGGGCAAAGCGTCCGGTGCTTTGCCAGCCAGATCAAGGGGGTAGGTCGGCACTACACGCCGTTCTGGAGAAGCAAAGCCCGGAAATCCGCCACTTTCCGGGCCGGAAAATCGTCACATTAGCCGAAACGCGTGCCGAGTTGCGGAAGTCGGGCTATCGACGCCAGGGTTGCGGGGCACGTTCGACGCGTTGACCGGCACGCCGTGCAGGGCGTGCATCACAAGGAGCGATGGCTGTCGTCCGGCAGGCCTCTGTCGATGAAGGAGACGGTGAAGGCTTCGGGGCCGATCGCTGCGATGTCGCGGGGACGAAGGCGTTTCTCTAGGGTCACTGCTTTGTGAGGGCGGTGGAGAAGGCCCCCGACAAGCTCAGGGGGATTGTCGAGGCCGACGATGTTCTCGAGAGCCGCAAGGGCGGGCGGAAGTTGGACCGCAAGGCGCGCCGACGTGGTTGCAAGGCCGCCCGGTGCGAACCGTCGCGCGGAGGTGGCGCCGGTTCTGGTTGCCGCCGACTGCGGCTTCGGGACGCACGACTCCATCGCCGAGGCTTCCGACGTGTATCGCGAACGATTTCCTGCGGTAGCGGCTGTACTGCCGCCCGCTCAGAGGAGGCTCAGTCACTGATAGTCGAGGGCTCACCGTTTTTCACGACCACGGCCAAGGCACCTTCGGCAATATCAAAGCGCCACCCGTGAAGCGACAGTTTGCCCGCGTGGACGCGCTCTTCAATCCAACGGAAAGTCATCAAATTACGAACCGACTGGCGCAAGGTCTCGTACTCGAGCGCCCGCACCAGTTCCGCGCGCGAAGCATGCGGCAATTCCTTCACGACCCGATCACGAGCTTCCTGCGCGCACGAAAGCCACGATGCAATGAAATCGGTTTCACCGTCGCCAGTTTCGGTACCTCGCAAAAGCGCTTGAATCCCTCCGCAATGAGCGTGCCCCAACACGACCACATGCTCTATGCCGAGATGCACGATCCCGAATTCAAGCGCCGCGCTTGTTCCGGGGTAAGCTTCGTCAGGCCCGCAGGGCGGGACGAGCGCCGCAACGTTGCGAACCATGAAAATCTCACCTGGCTCGACAGCGAAGATGCTCGACGGATCAACCCGGCTGTCCGAACAAGAAACCATGAGAATCTTCGGCTTTTGTCCCTCTCGAACTAGTCGCAGATATTGAGGCCGTTGCCGGAGGAAAGGCCCCTCACGAAAGGCACGCGCACGTGCGAGGAGATTCTCGATGTTGGATACCATGCTGTTTTTCTGGTGGTTCTTTAAAACCAACCGCCGAAGTGCTGTTGGAGAAGTTCCAGGAACGCGCCGCAATGCGTCTCATGCCATTTCGCATGAGTCTTAATTTGCCATGCTGCCGCCTTTAAGCTTGCTGATTCGGTACTTGGCTAGCGCCCGCGGGCGCTACGCCGGACAACCGACCCTCCGGCTTCCGTTCGACGATCATTCAATAGTTATACCGAAGGGTCACCCACAGCTTGTCGACGTCGCGGCGGTTCTGCGGGTCGTTCTTTCCGGAATCGAAGGCAGCGTACCGGAATTCGATCCAGACCTTGCCACCGACCTCGGGTACGACGTCGTTGAAACGCTTTGAGACGGCGAAACTGAATTCGTCTCCGAGATCGGTTGAACCTTCTTCGGTCTCGAATTCGTGATACATCGCCCAAACGGTGAAGTCGTTGAGAAAGCCCCCTTGCCGAAACTCATAACTCACCTTGGCGTAAATATCCTCAAGGCCCCTCGGCGGTGTCCCAAGAAAACTGTCTGTTTCGCCATTGAACGCGTGGAGCGTCGCTAATGGTGTTCTAAATCCGGCCGTGCCGTCTCCCCCGAGAACCTCATAGCCGGCCTTCGCCGTCCAGTTACCCCACTTCACTCCAGGGTTCAGGTGATAGTACTCCTCGCTAATATCGAGGGGATTGTTGCCGGTATCCTTTTGATGTGCGAACTCAAAGGCATAGATCAGCGTGAGATCGTCGGCAGCCTCGATCGGGTATTTACCCCATACCCGCGCGCCCGTGCTGTTGGTGCTGTTCTGCCGCACCGGACCGCGTTCGTCATAGTCCAGATGGTAGTTGTAAAGGGAGAATTGCGCGAAAGGAAACCGCGTGTACTTCAAATGGGCGACGTGAGAGTTCATACGGAAATCGCCGGCTGCGTGGTCATTGCCGGTGATTCTGTTGACGTTGGACAAATAGCCGTACGTTATCTCCGTCTCGGACAACGATACGTTTTTGACCCAGAGGCCGTCGAATGTCTGCTCGTTCTGCCGGAAACCCACGTTGCCGATGAAGCGGTCGTTATCGATCTTCCACCGGAAGCGTCCGCCCCGGAATTTGAAATCCGGGATCGGACCGTCGGCATAATCCAAATACGCTTGATTGAGCTCGGTAATGTCCGGATCGGCCACCACCGCCCGAGTAGTCTTGTCGTTGACCAGGTCGTGGAATTTATCGTCGAACACGTGCGCGAGATTTTCCATCTCGGCGAAAACCTGGAAGCCGGCGAACCGCCCGGTCAAATAGCCCAGCCGGGTGCGCAACACATGCGCATGGGCTTCCCTGTCACGACCATCGTGATCGACGTTCTCGTAGCGATAGCGCAGGTCGAGCTTGATCTTGCCGCCCAATAGGACATCGGAAGGGGCGGCGGATGCTTCTCCGTCCGCACCACCCGCGGACGCTCCATAGGCCGGAGTGCGGGCGTCAGTGCCAAGAACTAACAGCGTAGCTAGCGCACAAAAGCAAGCAATCCTCATCATCGGTCCACCCCTCCCCCAAAAATTTGCCAAAAAGACCGCCCCAACCGTAGCCCAAACAAAGTGTGGCCCCCTGGGATTTGACTAATATCCCAGGGGACTGCCAGTGGGAGAAGCAGGCTTTAAAGCCTTCTACGCTTCTTTTGGCGGACGGTGCGTCAAATAGATCGCCCAGCCCGTGAAGAACAGGCCGCCCACGAGGTTGCCGATGGTGACCGGAATCTGATTCCAGACCCACCAGTCACCGACGCTGACGTTCGCGCCCAGCATCATCCCCGCGGGGATCATGAACATGTTAACGATGGCGTGCTCGTAACCCTGTGAAAAAAACAGCATCACCGGGCCCCATATGGCCAACATCTTGCTGGCCAACGACGTCGTTGCGAACGATACCACGACCGCAAGGCTCACCAGCCAGTTGCACAGAATCGCTTTGACAAAGACGGTCGCCATGCCCTCCCCTCCGTGGGCCGCGTAAGCGATCGTCTTGGCTTCCGCGATGGCGGCTATTTTGGCTCCGACTGCCGAAATTTCGACCGCTCCCGTCATCGACGCCGACATGGCGAAGAGCGCAGCGTACACGACGCTGCCAATTAAATTTCCGACAAATACCCAGCCCCAGTTGACGAGGACGACTCCCCAGCCGCAGCCCGGTTTTCCTTCGACAGCCGCACAGGGCAAAAGCGCGAAGCTGCCGGTAAGAAGCTCGGTGCCGAGTAGGATGACCAGGCACAATCCGAATGGAAAGATCACCGCGCCCACGATCGGCAATCCAGTTTGCACGGCGGCTGTCACCGCCATGCTCGTCGCCACCCCGAGATAGGCGCCGGCCAGGGCGCCTCGCCACAAGAGCGGCAGCGGACCAAGACCACACTTCATGGTGCCCGCGGCGACCATCGCCTTCGCTATTTCAGGCGGTTTGTTATAATCCATGACCACCTCCGAGTTCGTCGCTTTGCTTGTTTCCAAAAACACTTGCTTAACGAGAACGCGGGATGGCGGCTAGAACGCCCGCCGATTAACTAACCGATTGCACCTCCAACCGACATCCCGCGGAAATTCTTCACGCAGCCCCCGCGTGTGACCGCACATCCCTTCCCTTCATGGTTAGAACTCTGCTTGACACGCCGGGACATGCGATAAAGTGACCTTACTCGAGAGTCGGATTGTTCGGCTGTTTTTGCTCAACGTGCGGCAGGAATTTTCCATTCCAAACCATAACGACTCGATCCTCGCCCTTGTCCCCGACCGTCTTGCCGATGGTGAGCTTGAAGTCGATCGCCGACATAATACCGTCGCCAAACTTCTCGTGGATGATGTCGAGGATCGTCTCCCCGTAGTGGGTGCACACTTCCGTCATGCGATAGATATGAGGTTCTTGCATCACCCGTTCGTCCCAATAGCGGAACGCTGGCCTCTTCATTTCCTCGATCAGGTCGTCAGTGAGTTCAGGGACGGCGGCCTTTAACGCCTCAACGCTGTTTTCCTTCAACTGCGCCTGACGACGGAAAAGTTGACTGGTATAAGCGTTGCAAAGTCCTATCGCGTCCGCGATCTCATCCCAGGTTTTGCCCGAGGCCTTCTTTGCCGCAAGCAATTTCTTAACGGTTTCGTCCTTGTCCGGCTCTAAGCTAAGTACAGTTCGTGTCATGATTCCTTGGCCTCCCATAGATACTCCCCGCCACAGGCGGGGAAAGGTTGAATTCCGTCACGCAATCCAAAAACGCGCGATATCAGGACTTACACGCGCGTTACCGAGACTTAAACTCAACACCACATTAGACTTTACAAAAAGTACCTAGAACATGCAAGCGAAATCAACAAGGCGTGCACACAGCTCATAGCGCCCTTTATGGTTGTAATGCGATCTGCTGCTAGTGTAGTGGACTACAATTAAGTTATCTTATCTGTAACTGCCCAGGTGCCTCAA
>JAAXGF010000010.1 GCA_012267605.1 Alphaproteobacteria bacterium
AGGCACCTGGGCAGTTACGAAAAATTTAGTAAGGGACTGAGATCGATTACTGATGGGATTGATCCAAACGAGATTAAAGATATTCGAGGTTTGGTTCGTGGGCTCCTGCAGGGCACGCAACGCATGCTTGATGAAAATCGCGGACTCAAGAACGATCTTGGTCAATCGGCCAAAAATATTGCTGGTCTCAAACATTCATTAGGAACCGTTGCAAAAGAAGCCAGAACGGACCCTCTCACAGGTATCGCCAACCGAAGGGAATTCGACGCGAATCTCGCGTCGCTATTAGACCGGGATACATCCGATACCTCGGAATTCTGTTTGCTAATGGTGGACATTGATCACTTTAAGAATTTCAACGATCGCCACGGACACCAGATCGGCGATAGAGTGCTGAAACTTGTTGCGAGAACTCTCGACAATATCGTGGCAAGCAATGACACCGTTGCACGCTTTGGAGGAGAGGAATTCGCCATAATTCTGCGGGGAACCAATCTCAACAAAGCGGCTGCCGTGGCGAACCGGCTTCGTGAATCCGTCGGGACGAAAAAACTAGTTCAGAAGCGATCTGGTACTGATATCGGAAGCGTGACGCTGTCGATCGGGGTCGCCAATACATAACTGGGGAAACCGAAGTAGAGCTCATCAAGCGTGCTGACGACGCGGTTTACGCAGCGAAGAGAAATGGTCGTAACCGCGTCGAAATCGCCGATCACAGCAGTTTCGTTGAAGCGCCGCCGGAGCATGAGGCGGCCACGGCATGAAATCCGATTTTGAACCTAAATCGCACGATTCGCTTAGGCTATTTGTCTAGAAAAAACGGGGTGCCGAGGAGAATTGACGACTGTCGATTGATGTGAAAGGTGAACCTATGACGGTTCCAGCAGAAGCTTCCTCTAAATTACGGGCTGAACGCGATCGCTTCGTCGCCTTTGCCTTCGCCTCCGCAGATGTTCTGTTCGAAATCGATTCGGAAGGAGCTATTCGATACGTTACCGGCGCTGCCGAAGCTCACCTTGGCCTTCGTTCCGAAGGTCTGATGGGTAGCTCTTTCTTCGAAATGTTTTCTGCCGCTGACCAAAGACGCATACGTGCCGGTCTGGCCAAGATTTCTCCTAGCCGACGTATGCCCAGGACGATAGTCACGCTGCTAAGACCCAAGGGTGATCCTCTGCTCGTCGCACTCACTGGATATCGATTGTCGGATGACGGCAACGCGAGCTACCTCGCGTTCAGTGTGGAAACGCAGCCGGTCACAGCAAATCCCGACCCCGAACCGGTTCGGGACGAAAAGACGGGCTTACTGGACAAACAGTCATTCGGTGAAATTGCAGAAGCTCGTATTCGTGAAGCTCAGGCAACGGGCGACGATTACAAGCTAACGATGCTGGGAATCGGTGAAATCGAACAGCTTCGTGATCGCATCGAGGAACGCGCCGCAGACGACCTTATGAGTGGTGTCGGTGAGATGCTCCGCGAGTTTGCGCTCGACGGTGACCTCGCCGGGCAGTTTGATGACGGCCAATTCGGTGTCATCCACGATGCCTCTGTCGACGTCGCGGATGTAAAGGAAAAGATCAGCACGATCACTCGGGAGGCCGACCCGAGCGGTGTTGGCGTAGAGGTTTCGGAGGCTAGCGTCAACATCGACGCCAATGCGTTTGACTCCAAGGATGGCGCCAAGGCGGTGCTGTACACGATCAATAAATTCTCCGAATGCAAGGGAAAAGATTTTACGATCGATAGTCTCAGTGACGGCTACAAGTCGATGGTCAAGGAAACTGTCGAGGAAATGTCGCGTTTCAAGACGATGATTTCCGAAGGAGGGCTAAGATTGGCGCTTCAGCCGATTGTTGATCTTGGCAGCCGCAAAACTCACCACTATGAATGCTTGGTCCGGTTTCCCGATCAAGGCGACGGCGTGTCCCCCTTCGAGCGCATCACTTTCGCCGAAGAGGTGGGGGTGATTAGCGCCCTCGATTATTCCGTCGTTCGGCGGGCGATCGATGTTATCGCGCGGACGAAGGAACGGACGAGGCAAACTCTCTCTCTAGCTGTTAATCTTTCTGTCCGCTCCCTGGAAGATCAGGATTTCATCAAAACCTTGATCGCGATTTTCAAGAAACGTCCAGAATACCGCAAGAGCATTGCTTTCGAGGTGACCGAGTCTGCGCATAGCAAGGACCTTTACGCGCTGAACGATGTCATCCAGACGCTGCGCAAAGCCGGACACGCGGTATTTTTGGACGATTTCGGTGCTGGAGCGGCTGCGTTTCACTATTTGAGAGCGATTGACGTCGACGTCGTGAAGATCGACGGAATGTATGTACGTGAGGCCTTGAGTTCGCCTACCGGAAAGCCATTTCTCAAGGCAATGGCGGGTTTATGCCATGACCTCAACATCGGGGCCGTCGCAGAGATGGTTGAAGACGAGAACACAGTAACATTCCTAAAAGAGTGCGCCGTTCAATTCGGTCAAGGATATTTGTTTGGAAAGCCATCGTTGGAATTCGATCCAATGGGCCAGGGTGGCGGCGCCAACAACTCTTCGCGGAAAGAACCGGTTGCCATTGCTGCAACGGCATAAGCCTTACGAATAATTTCTGCGTTCATCGGGAGTGTCCCTACATACTGAACGGCTGCGCTGACCGGCGTTGATATCGGTCTGTTCCGCAATCCGTATACTAAGAGAAGGCGGCCCGATGTTCTCGGGCCGCCCATTACGATTCCGGACCACCTGGGGATCTGTGGGGGACATTTACCGGAACCGTAAATCGGAAATTTCTAGGTCAAAACAAGACATTTCTCGATTTCAGTATTCGGATTTTCGCTGTCCGTGTCGGAGCGTTCAGTGCGAACCGCTGATCAAATTATGAATGCATTCAACAAGCCCGATCAATCCGGGTCGCAACGTCCGTACGGATACCTAGTGGATCGAACCAATCATTTGAGTCCTATGGAGTTGACGGACAATGCAACATAACCGCGTAACTGCCCAGGTCTGATCC
>JAAXGF010000194.1 GCA_012267605.1 Alphaproteobacteria bacterium
GCAACTCGAATCATCCAGGGTATATCGTTACAAGGACTTTAGAGCGATGGATCAATGCGACGGCAGATCCGCAGATGCGCATGAATGAACTTGTCAATGCGCATCCAATCGGCTTCCTCGGCGAGCCGAATGATATTGCCTTCGGGATTGTTTATTTGGCGAGCGACGAAGCCAGATTTGTAACCGGGGTTGAACTTGTTGTAGACGGCGGCTATATGCTGTAAGCGTACAATTGCCGCTCAATTCGATATAATTATGAACGTTATCGGGTTGATGAGGTGGCGACAGATGCGGATTAAGGATTTGGAGGCGTTTCGAGCCGAGGTACGCGCATTTCTCGACGAAAACCTTACCCCTGAATTGCGTGATGCGGCTGCATTGCAAGCTGGCGTCTATTCAGAGGGAGACGTGTGTCGAAGCTGGCACCAGACCCTCTATCAAAAAGGCTGGGTCGCACCCTCCTGGCCTGAAAAGTATGGCGGCCCCGGTTGGACACCAATCCAACGGATGATCTTTGAGTCCGAGTGTGCGGCGGCCGGCGCACCCATACTTCCTGGAATGTCCATACTGATGTGTGGACCCGTGCTGATCCGGTTTGGGACGGAGGAGCAGAAGAGTTTTTTCCTGCCACGGATCCTGTCCGGCGAACACTTTTGGTGCCAGGGCTACTCGGAGCCACAGGCGGGCTCAGATCTAGCGTCTTTGCGCTGCGCCGCGGTTCGCGATGGCGACGATTACGTCATTAACGGCACCAAAATCTGGACGACCCACGCGCATTATGCCAACTGGATATTTATGCTGGTGCGCACCTCGACCGAGGGCCGGCGGCAAGACGGCATCTCCTTTGTATTGGCGCCTATGGACACGCCGGGAATCACCATAACCCCAATCCTCAGTATGTCGGGTGAGCACGAGGTCAATCAGCTGTTCTTCGACGATGTCCGCATTCCCATGTCCAATCGCGTCGGAGACGAAAACGAGGGCTTTAAGATAGCCAAGTATCTGCTTGAGTTCGAGCGAGGAGGCGGCGATGCCGGCATGCAGGTTTCGCTTGTGCTGAAGTGGTTGGACGAGGCGCTGGTTCAGGCGGAAGCTCAAGGCTTTAAGCTACGCGATTCGTCGTATCTCACTAAGCGAGCAGAAATAGAGATTGATTTGTTAGCCTTGACATGGACACAGCGACGTATCGTATCAGAACTCGAAACCGGACAGTCCGTGGGTGACGTCTCCGCATCCTTATTGAAACTGACTGCTAGCGACCTGTATCAGCATGCAACCGAACTCGCCTTGGCGACCCTCGGTCCTTACGGTGCGGTCGATCAGCGTGTCGCTCTCGGCGAGGACGAAGGCTTGATCGGACCACGATATGGGGCCGTATTCGGCGCACGCTATCTCAATGGGCGCGCCCAGAGCATTTTTGGCGGCACTAGTGAAATTCAACATACCATCATAGCGCGCTCGGTTATCGGACGATGAATCTGATGCTCAATGAGTCGCAATGTATTCTTCGCGATAGCGTTGGCCGATATCTGTCCGATAACTACGATCATCAACGCCGCCGCGCCGCTCAGTCTGATGAAGGATGGCCGCAGCAACTGATGAGGGGCTTCGCCGAAAATATTGGTATTCTCGGTTTGCCTTTTCCTCCAGAACTGGGGGGGCTCGACTGCGGGCCGGTTGACACGATGGTGGTCATGGAAGCACTCGGTGGTGCCCTGGTCGCCGAACCCTACCTCTCTACGGTCGTTGCAGCCGGAACCATTCTGAAAGACGTTGACACTGCGGCTGCGCGTAATGCGATCAGCGCCATCATTGATGCGACGGCCGTTATTGCGATTGCATTTAGTCAGGACGGCGCGGCCGGTGACTTCAGCAACGTTAAAGCGATTGCAAGGTCAAACGGCGATGGATATTTTCTATCGGGCAACAATATAGTCACCCGGGGGGGACCCTATGCGACTCATTTACTTGTCGGCACATGCATGGGGGTCGATGGCAGATGCGCTCTCTTCTATGTACCGGCCGATGCACCTGGCCTAACGCGCGTTAATTATTCCCTGATCGACGGCGATCGCGCGTGCGACCTGACGCTGGACAAAGTTGCCGTACCAGCCGACGCGCTGCTTACATCCGATGCGGCGCCGCTGATAGCTAAAGCAAACGATGCAACACGTGCGGCGATCTGCGCGGAATCCGTCGGCATAATGCGGCGCTTGCTGGCAGACACGGTGGAGTACACGCGCCAGAGACTCCAATTTGGTAAGCCCTTGTCCGAGTTTCAAGTGTTACAGCATCGCATGGCGGCCATGCACGTTGAGATTGAACTGGCTGCATCAATGGCACTTATGGTGGCTTTGGAGTTGGAGTCCACACCGCCTCAGCGGAGCAAGGCGGCGGCTGCCGCCATGGCGCGCATTGGGCGTGCAGGCCGTTTCGTGGCGGAGAACGCCGTCCAGTTACACGGTGCGATTGGCACCACCGACGAACTCGCGCTCGGTCAGTATTTCAAGCGAATTCTCGCAATTGATTTGCTTTTCGGTTCGCCTGACATGCATGTGAGTCGTTATGTCGAGAGTTGTGTAGATCACGCCAATTGATTTTGATGGAACCAGTACGATTGCAAGAAGTGAAAGCTGGGAATGTGAAGAATAATGACGGCATCGCAGTGCAGCGGCATCGCAGTGCAGTTGATTCAGGGCGTTTATTGCGTTAACATTTGATTCGCCTTCAGACTTGTTAACGCGTGACGGATGGAGCGCTTGAACACGGCTCAATTTAGACAGCCAATGGAGGATTGACGAGGCATGTCGTCCCAATCGAACCAACGCGCAATTGATCCAATCCTTTTCAATTGGCCCTCGCCCTCGCCGACGTTGCTGGCTTCGCGTTGCACTGACTGTGCGGCGATAACGTTTCCGGTGAAACAGAGCTGCGCTTCCTGTGGCGGTACCGCGCTGGATGTTGAAGAGTTGCCGCGTCACGGCAAATTGTGGTCGTGGACCATTCAGCGATTCATGCCTAAATCGCCGTACCATAGCGACGAAACCACCGAGACGTTCACACCCTATGGTGTTGGTTACATCGAGTTGCCTGGTGCCTTGCGCGTCGAATCCCGCTTAACGATAAATGATCCGAAAAAGTTGCAAATCGGAGCGGAAATGGAACTTGTGTTTTACACCCATCGCACGGATTCCGACGGTACCGAAGTCATCAACTACGCGTTCAGGCCGGTCTGATCAAGGAGGATAGCAATGAGAGTTGCGATTGTCGGCATTGGCATCCATCCATTTGGGCGCACCCCGGGGCTGACCGGGCTGCAACAGGGTGCACACGCGGCCCGTTTGGCCTTGCATGACGCCGGTGTGGACTGGGGGGATATTCAATTCGGATTTGGAGGCAGTCATTCGTCAGGAAACGCCGATGCTATCGGCAACGAACTGGGTCTGACTGGTGTTCCGTTTACTAATATTCTGAACGCTTGTGCTACCGGTGGTAGCTGTTTGCTGGCGGCCTGCAAGGAAATCAAGTCCGGTGATTCTGACATCGGTCTGGTGGTGGGATTCGACAAGCATGAGCGCGGCGCGTTCAATTCCCCCCCTTCCGAATACGGGCTGGGCGACTGGTATGGCGAGGTTGGTATGATGCTGACGACGCAGTTCTTTGCGATGAAGTTGCAAAAGTATATGCATGATTACGGCATTACATCTGACGCTCTGGCTCGTGTTGCCGAGAAA
>JAAXGF010000360.1 GCA_012267605.1 Alphaproteobacteria bacterium
ATCGCCGTGAACCGCACGACCCGCAGCGGCCACGTACTGGGCCCGGACCAGCGCCTGAGCCCCTCCGAAGCCCTCCACGCCGTCACCCTGGGCGCCGCCTACCAGTATTTCGAGGAGGACACCAAGGGCTCGATCACGCCCGGCAAACGCGCCGACCTCGTGATCCTCGGTGAGAATCCGCTAACCGCGGACCCAGTAGCCCTGGCGGACATTCCAGTCATCGAGACTTTCGCCCGGGGTCGATCGGTGTATCGAATCGACTCGAGGAGCAATCCGTGACCAAGAGCATCCCGCATGAACGAATCCGATCAGCCAGGGTTGAAGATACAGCCAACGAATGCGCACCTTGTGAAAAAAGCCACGCTCGAGAGTAGAGCTTATTGATCGAAACGGCGCATGCGGGTTGCCGCTTCTTTACTTCTTTCCGGCGAGCACCTGCGAGTTGGTCAGAATGGAGAATTTGCGCAGCAACCAACCTCATTGAGCGCTCGGAGTTCGCCCTGATTCTGCCTCATCGCTTACTCAATGGTTATCCGGTGGCGGCGACGGTGGGGGTGGCGGCGGCGGAGGTGGAGGTGGTGGAGGCGGATCCCTCGGCGGCGGTGGTCTTTGGCTGCTTCTTTCTTCTCGCTTAGTTGACATAGATCGTTTCCATGTGGCGATAAGCGTCTTCAGCGGCCCTTCTGCTAGTGGTACCGTTCTGTGAAACCATAATCCCCGCGGGTTCGCTGATGTAGGTTTCGTCTCCTGCCATCTTGAGTAGCTTCCGTAGCTCCTTTCGGGCAGCCTCGTCGTTCACCGCGTTCCGGTCGATTTCAGACATCAGGTCGGCATATTGCTGTGTAATCCCACCACAAGACTTGGCGATGTACGACGACACGGCGGCTTTCTTCGCAAAATCGAAAACGATATTGATAGCGGCAGTGATCGCCAAAGCAACACCGGCAACCCCCATTGCATACACGGGCGCCTGACCGGCGCTCTCATCACCAACGAACGCCCAAATTGCTGCGGGAAAGGCAGCGCCGCCGCCCAACAGGATCGTCAGGACAGACAACGATTTGTGCCAGATCAGGAATCTGTTACCCAACGCCTGATAGTACCGGGCGGCATACTCAGCAGAGAGGTACCCGTTCCATACCTCTTTCCGAGTTTGCTCGCTGGTGCCAAGCCACCATTTTGCATGATTGGCCGATTCCATGGGGCAAGAATACTCCAATTCCGATTGACTTTCCCTAAGTCTCGATGGTCGACTCGTCCTCGACAACGATCTCAGCATCGCGATTCGGGTTATTGTGATGGTTAACAGAACCATTACGGTTGCTTAACGCGTACCGAGCTGTGTGTTATAGTGCGACTTACAAATTGAATTACATAATGTAATTCCCCATGTCCACTCTCAGCATCCGTCTCTCCGAGCGTCTCGAAGCGAATCTGGCCGAGGAATCCCGGTTGGCCAGACAGCCGAAATCGCTCATTGCGCGCGAGGCGCTGGAGCAGTTCCTGGACAATCGGCGCCGGGAACGATTTCTAGGCAGCCTGGCCCGGGCGGCGGCCGCGATCGATCCTGACGAAGCCGCGGCTCTAGTGAACGAAGCCTTGCCGATCGATAACGAGGCGCTGGAGTTGACGGAAGGCGGCGCTCAAACCGGGCAATAGTCGGCTGTCTGTTGTGAATACGACCACTCCCATTCGGCGCGGTCAGGTCTGGACAGCCAACCTGAACCCGAATCGCGGCCGCGAAGTGGGAAAAATTCGGCCGGTACTGATCGTTCAGGGCGATTGGCTGAGTGCGGCGCAAGCACGCACCGTGGTGGTGTTGCCGCTCACTCGCCAGGTTCGCCCCGATGCCGAGCCGTTGCGCATCACCATTGGCGCCCGCGACGGATTGCGCACCGATTCACAGGTAATCGTCGAGCAACCACGCACCCTCGACCGCGCGCGCTTGGGCGAAGGACCGCTGACCGAACTTACCAGCAGCGAGATGGCGGCTGTCGAACGCAGCCTGCTCTCGGTGCTGGGCCTGCCGTTACCCTGAGCCGGCTGGCCAGCCTGCCCCTGAGCACATAGACCCGTGGCGCCGGATGTCACAGGGTCAACGACATTGCCAACACCTCTACTCGGGGTTCCGCCCTATTGCACTGAGCCCATGAAATCTACCCCCATGTGTGGGCAGATTGCTTCGCAGCGGTGGAAACTCAGGGGCGGGGATAGTCCGTGTTCTCAATGCGACTGGTTTTCGAGGAAGGTCCAGGAGGTTGGAATCCAGAATGGCGGCAACGTCATGCGCGTCGCGCGTTTGCTCACGGTGGCACATTGCGACAAGTTTCTGTTTGAGAATGTCCGTTAACGAGGCGATTCGCAATCCGCTTTCCGCGGTTTCCGGTTCTTCCAGGCATCCACCTTTCACCTTGCCGTGCACCTCTATCTTGGGTGCGCCCGATGTCCCGAAGAACTTGATGTAATGATCTGGTTGCCTGCGTATCCACTTGTGTTTTCCAATCCTTGGATCGCCCCACCTCTTTTTGAGCGCATTTGGATGCTCAGCAGGGCCGCTCGTACACAAGTCGATATCGTATGAAACCCGATGACGAAGTCGATAGGCCAACGCGGTGCCTCCGATCAGAACGTACCGATCGCCTGTCCGTCCAAGGCTCTCCCAAATGGCGGCAACTTTTTCGTCAAGGCCTGTGCCAGCGCCAATCTCCGTCATTTTAATAGGGGTCGGAATACAGTTCGCCGGTCTTGGGACTCAGGCCCCATGCCACTTTCTCGTCAGGAGGCGTCTCAGGGATGC
>JAAXGF010000334.1 GCA_012267605.1 Alphaproteobacteria bacterium
GCCCAATATCGTTAATCGCGAAAAGTTTTGATGGCGGATTCCAAGACCCCTTTCCCGGCGCCCGTCGGCGGGGGCAACGATTTTCTCCATGGTGGAGACGACGACGACCGAGTAATCGGGGGCGGCGTCGACATCCTGATCGGTGGCCAAGGGATGGACGTTTTAACGGGCGGGTCCGGCCCGGATATCTTCCGCTTCGAATCCCTGGCTGAACTTTCCTTTGCCGCCGACGGTCAGGTAGGCGTGACGTCCGGCGACCAGATCACCGACTGGAATTCCATGGGCGACCGAATCGAGTTCGCTGGCTTGGGTAACGATGGGGTCTCGATTATGGGGCCGCTCATCGAAGGCGTGAAATTTTTTACCATCGCCGATTTTGACGGTACCAACGCCGTCGTCGCCCCCTGAAAAACCTACCGCCGCCTTAATTCCCAGCTCGAGCGAAAATTATCTGACCGGAAACCGTACATCCGTCGGTGGCCAGCTCGACAAATTTATCGGTGATGCTCTCTGGTGCCGGCAGGCGCGAGGGGTCTTCGCCCGGCATCGCTTCGGCTCGCATTTTCGTGCGCACGATTCCCGGATCGAGTAGGTTGACCTTGACCGTCGTCTTGCCGAGCTCGGCTGCGTAGGTCGTGGCGATTTTTTCGAGCGCCGACTTGCTCGCGGCGTAGGCGCCCCAATAGGGAAAATCGCCACGGGTCACACCGGATGTGACGAACACCACCCGCGCTGCCTTGGCGTTTCTCAGTAGGGGATCCAAACTTCGGATTAGACGCCAGTTTGCAGTCACGTTGACAGCGAAAACATTTTCCCAAATTTCGGGCGGAAAGTGCCCCATCGGATAAAGCCCACCCAGAATGGCGGCGTTTCCGACCAAGTTATCGAGACGGCCATACCGTTCGGCGATGACGCCGCCGAGCCGATCGAGGGCAGGAAAATCAATGAGATCTAGCGGAACGAGAGTGGCACTTCCTCCAGCCGCGCGAATGGCGTCGTCGACCTCTTCCAATCCACCTGCCGTTCGGGCGACGAGGATTACGTGCGCGCCCTCTCCGGCGAAGCGCTTCGCCACCGCCGCGCCGATTCCCCGCGACGCACCGGTGATCAACGCGACACGTCCCGCAAGACGACCTGCCGCCGCCATGGACTCTAGTCCTCGTCGGACAAGAGTGAAAGTTGGCGAGCGTCGTCTCCGCCCTTGTGATCGGTCAAGGGAATGGGATAGTCGCCAGTGAAACAAGCGTCGCAATACTGTGGAGTCTTCGGGTCGCGGCCGGCCCTGCCGAGCGCCCGGTACATGCCGTCTGGAGAAAGAAACGCCAGGCTGTCAACGCCGATATGAACGGCCATGCGATCGACATCGAAACGTGCTGCCAGCAGATCGTCCCGGGTCGGCGTGTCAACCCCGTAGAAACATGATTCGATGGTAGGCGGACTGGCGATTCGCATGTGTACTTCTGCCGCCCCCACGTCTCGCACCATATTCACAATCTTTTCCGACGTCGTGCCACGCACAATACTGTCGTCGACCAAGACAACGCGTTTGCCCCGCAACGTACCAGCGTTGGAGTTGTGCTTTAGCTTTACGCCGAGATGCCGAATGCGATCGCTGGGCTCGATAAACGTCCGTCCCACGTAATGGTTGCGAACGATTCCGAGCTCGAATGGCAGCCCCGACTCAGTTGCATAGCCGATGGCCGCGGGCACGCCGGAATCGGGAACCGGTACGACAATGTCCGCCGCCACACCGGTTTCGCGCGCGAGCTGGGCGCCAATACGCTTTCGTACGTCGTACACGTTGCTGCCTTCGACCTGGCTGTCCGGGCGAGCGAAATAGACATATTCAAAAATGCAAAACTTCGAGGCCGCCGGCGGGAAAGGACGCATGCTGCGCAGCCCTTCGGAATCGATAACCACAACCTCGCCGGGTTCGACGTCTCGCACGAATTCAGCGCCAATGATGTCCAAAGCACATGTTTCCGAGGCCAATATCAACGCCCCTTCCAAGCGCCCCAGAACCAGTGGCCGCACACCGAATCTATCGCGTACGCCGATCAAGGCTTCATTGGACAGGGCAATCAGCGAGTAGGCACCATCGATTTGCCGCAAGGCGTCAATCATACGATCAACGACGGTTGCATAAGAGCTGATGGCAATAAGATGAATGATCACCTCAGTGTCGCTGGTGGACTGAAACAGACAGCCTCGCTCAACCAATCGCCGGCGTACGCTGATCGCATTGGTGAGGTTTCCGTTGTGGGCGATGGCCAAACCGCCAAAGGCGAATTCAGCAAATAAGGGCTGGATATTGCGGAACAGGGTTTCGCCGCTCGTCGAATAGCGCACGTGGCCGATGGCCGCGTGACCCTTCAAACGATCGATGACTACGGCGGAACTGAAGTGATCGCCAACCAGGCCTAGACTTCGATGACTGTGATAATGATCGCCATCGTAGGTCACAATGCCCGCCGCCTCCTGGCCGCGGTGCTGGAGGGCGTGCAATCCGAGCGTCGTGTGCGCCGCCGAATCCGAATGAGCGTGGATGCCAAATATGCCGCATTCCTCGCGCATCTTGTCGCTGAACCGGGCGGCGGAGGGACCTACGTGTTTCAACGCAGCAACTCCCCTCTGCGTCTCGAAAAACGGAAATCCAC
This sequence comes from Alphaproteobacteria bacterium, assembly GCA_012267605.1. Lineage (GTDB taxonomy): Bacteria > Pseudomonadota > Alphaproteobacteria > JAAXGF01 > JAAXGF01 > JAAXGF01. The sequence goes on from JAAXGF010000334.1 coordinate 2,658, forward strand.
TATCGGGGTCATCCCCCTAGCGAACGCTTTCGATAAGTTGATCAAGAGCGTTTCTTTCCTTCTCCTTGTATCCCGGATTGGCTTCGGGAGCCAAAGGGGGCGGCGGGTTCACCAATTTTTCCAACACCACCTTCTTGTCAATGGCCCCGTCCGCGCCAAGTTTTGGTATCGCTATTCCTCCGGCGAATCGGTCTTGCGCGTTCTCAGGCAGCAGGCCTACCAATTGATTGGCGCCGAATTCAACCAACGGCAAAACCCGCGCTTCGCGAATCCATGTGGGTTGCTCCGATGGCGGCAGAGCCCAGGCTAAGGCAAGATAAGCAAGGCAAATAATCAAACCGCCCCGGGCAACCCCGAATACGAAACCGAGAGAACGATCGAGCGCATTGAGTTGGCTTTCTCTGATTTGACGGGCAATGGCACCGCTCAAAATCGACAGTGCCACCAAAGATGTAATGAAAATCACCGCGCCGGTCGCCGCGTCGGCGAAGAATTTATCGTCGACCACACCGTCGAAATACGGCCGTAAATAAGGAAATCCAAAATAGGTCGCGAAACCGGCACCCACCCAGCCGGTGACGGAAAATATCTCGCGTACGAACCCACGTATGAAGGCGAACAACCCGGAAACCAAAACGATTCCGAGAACGGCTAAATCGGTGACGTTGACCGGAAGATTTTCCATCACCGATGACCAACCGTTTTGCTACGCGCACGGGGCGACACCAGGGCTTCTCCTTCGCCGATGGCCGCCAACATATCTGTGAGCGTGGCGGTCTCCAAAGTCTTCAAGGGGGCTGCCCCGGTCTCGCCACCTCGGGGACAAATCGCTGTCCCGAAACCAAGCTTTGCCGCCTCTTTGAAGCGCGCATCCGCCCGCCCCACGGGCCGTACCTCGCCGGAAAGGCCGACCTCTCCGAATGCCACAGTTTTCGCCGGCATCGGCCGAGACGCGAGCGATGAGACGAGCGCGGCAACGACGGCAAGATCCGCAGCCGGCTCACTTACCTTGAGGCCACCGACGACGTTCAAGTAGACATCGTATCCCGAGAGCGCAAGCCCGCACCTTGTATCAAGTACGGCAAGCAGCATGGCCAACCGATTTCCGTCCCATCCCACCACCGAGCGACGCGGCGTGGCCAAGGGTGAGGGCGCCGCCAGCGCTTGAATTTCCATGAGAATAGGCCGATTCCCCTCGATACCGGCAAACACGGCCGAACCGGTGACGTCGCCATCGTGCTCCGGCAAGAACAGTGCCGAAGGATTGGCCACCTCCCGCAAGCCACGATCGCCCATTTCGAACACTCCAATTTCGTCGGTGGCGCCGAAGCGGTTCTTATAGGCCCGCAGGATGCGGAAATTGTGGCCGCGTTCGCCTTCGAAATGAAGCACTGCATCAACCATGTGTTCGAGCACGCGGGGGCCTGCGATCTGGCCATCCTTCGTCACATGGCCAACCAATATCAGAGTGATTCCGCGGCGTTTTGCCAATCGAATAAGCTCTTGCGCACAGGCCCGAACCTGGGCCACCGACCCAGGGGCTGAATCGAGACCGTCAAGATACATGGTTTGAATGGAATCAATGACCACGGCGGCGGCCTGGGTCGGCGCGTCCAGGCTAGCGAGAATATCGCGCACATTGGTTTCCGCCGCCAACAGAAGAGGGGATTGCGTCTGTCCCACCCGCTTTGCCCGAAGGCGCAACTGAGAAACCGATTCTTCTCCCGAAACATAAACGTTGGGCACACCAAGTTCCCCGAGCGCCGTCATCGCCTGCAATAACAACGTCGATTTTCCAATTCCCGGATCGCCGCTGACTAAGACGGCAGTACCCCGTACCATGCCGCCGCCGAACACACGATCGAGCTCGCTGATTCCCGTCGCGAGCCGCTCCGGCTCGACGTGATCGCCAGCCAGAGGCTCGAATGCTATGCGGCGACCGACGGTTCGGCCCGTCGGTCTCGGACTTTCCTCAACCACGGTATTCCACCCACCGCAGCCTTCGCATCGCCCAGCCCATTTCGCGTGACTGGCGCCGCACTGCTGGCAAACGAAGCGTGATGCAGGAGCAACCATCAGCGCCGATCCGCCCATATTTGAAAGGTCACGCTTTTCTTACCTCCATTTGGATGGGACCTTGGGCCCGTCCATGAATAAATTGGTCCACATACTCGTTGCCGCTCCTATCAATCTCCTTCACCGACCCCGCCCAAATGATCTTGCCCCCATAGATCATGGCGATGCGGTTGGCGATCTTGCGCGCACTCGCCAGATCATGGGTGATGGACAATGTAGACGCGCCCAGCTCGCGCGTACATTTTACGATCAACTCGTTGATCACGTCGGCCATGATGGGATCTAGGCCCGTGGTCGGTTCGTCGAAAAAGATGATCTCGGGTTCCGCCGCGATAGCACGCGCCAACGCCACCCGCTTCTGCATGCCGCCGGACAGTTTCGCCGGTCCCAACGCGCCCACATCGGCGCCGAGCCCGACGGCAGCCAATTTTTCATGGGCGATCTCGCGCGCCTGGTCACGCGGCATGTGGCGGCCTTGAATTAAGCCGAAGGCGACGTTCTCCCAAACTCGGAGACTGTCGAACAGCGCCGAACCTTGGAACAGCATGCCGAACTTCGCCATAACTGATTCACGTCCCGAGGGCGACATTCCTACAACTTCCCGCCCGTCAATCTTGATGCTGCCGCGATCGGCCTTCAAGAGCCCGAGAATGCATTTTAGCAATACCGATTTTCCAGTACCTGATCCGCCGATGACGACTACCGATTCACCGACGCCGACGTCGAGATCAAGGCCTCTGAGAACCGCCTTTTCACCGAACGACTTGTGCACGTCGCGAACACGAATTTTAGGCTTGCCGCTCATCGCGCAAAGAATGCCTCGGTCACCAAATAATTCGCTGTCAGGATCAGAATTGACGCGGATACCACCGCGTTCGTGGTTGCCGCACCGACACCTTGTGCTCCACCGCGTGACCGGTAACCGTGATAGCATCCCATTACCGCGATGAGGAATCCGAACACGCCAGCTTTGACCAACCCAGAAACGACGTCCATCGGTTCGAGAAAATCGAAGGTGTTCGTCAAATAGCGCGCCGGGTTGAAGCCGAGCTTGTGAATACTGACCAGATAGCCGCCCAAGACGCCGATGATATCGGCGACGAGAACGAGTATCGGCAGGGTCACCGTTCCGGCGATCAGCCGCGGCGCAACTAAGTATTTGAAAGGATTGGTTGAAAGCGTCGTCAGCGCATCAATCTGCTCGGTGACCCTCATGGTGCCGATTTCCGCGGCAATCGCTGCGCCGACCCTGCCGGCGACCATCAACCCAGCCAGTACAGGACCCAACTCCCGGGTCATCGACACGACAACGATATTGGGAATCGCGCTTTCCGCCGAAAATCGGGAAAATCCGGTATAGCTCTGTAGAGCCAGCACCATACCGGTGAAGATCGCGGTGAGCCCAACCACCGGGAGAGAATAGTAGCCGATCTCGATCATTTGACGGAGAATTAGCCGCGGATACAGAGGCGGCAACACGCAGTGGGCGACAGCGTTGCCCGCGAAGACCGCCAGCCGGCCCGTAATGGCCAGCACGGAGAGAAAAAAACGCCCGACTAGGGAAATCGGCTCCATCGCCTAGCTCGTACTCAAATCCGGGAATATTATCCATGTCGGACGACGTTCGAAGGCACGACAATCGCCGCCAACGGCCCGCGCGCCTGTCATCTGCCACCACCGACGTATTGGCGCTGCAACCGCTGTCCGAGCCGGGTGAGAATTTCGTAGCCAATGGTTCCGGCACTCTCGGCAACCGAATCGAGAGACAAAGGACCGCCAATCAAATCAACCATGACACCCGGCCGCGCGGCTGTCGCGGGCAATTTGGTTACGTCCAGTGTTACTAAATCCATTGATACGCGCCCGACGATCGGAACCAGCGCCTCGCCGATGGCTGCCCGTCCCCGCCCCCCCAAGTTGCGTAGTAAACCATCGGCATAACCCACTGGAATCGTTGCGATTCGACTGGGACCGGAAACGCGGTGCGCCGCACCATAGCCAACGGTCTGGGGCCTGTCAACGTCACGAACTTGAATGATCTTGGCGCGCAAACGAACCACTTCGGCCATCGGATTTGGACGGCCCGGAGTCGGATTGATTCCATACAGAGCAGCGCCCGGGCGAACGAGGTCAAAATGATAGGCTTCGCCCAAAAAAATTCCGCTGGAATTTGCTAGGCTGGCCGGTGCCGCCGGAAGCCGTTTTCGGGCCTCGGCAAAAGCTTCACGTTGCGCATTGTTCATTGGCTGTTCCGCGTCATCGGCACACGCCAAGTGACTCATGATCAAAACCACGTCGACACCGTTCAGCCGATCAGGCTCGTCGGCCAAAAGCGCCACCTCGCCCGACGTCAAACCGAGGCGACACATGCCGGTATCTACATGAAGTATTGCCGCGTGGGGGGGCGAGCCCGAAGCCTGTGCGCGCCACGTCGCAAGTTGCCCTAGGGTGTTGATCACGGGGATTAAACTTTGGCTCTTAAACACTTTGTGATGGGCATCGGTGACGCCGTTGAAGACACCGACAAAAACGCCGGGAACACGCTCCCTCAGAGCCATCGCCTCATCGAGCGTGGCGACAAAAAACGAGTCACATCCATCCCGTATTAATGCACTGACGACTTCGTGCATACCCAACCCGTACGCATCAGCCTTCACGACTGCGGCGCAACGCGCGCCGCCAATACGGGATTTCAAGAGTCGGTAGTTTCGCGTTAGTGCGTCGAGATCGACCGTGAGCTGGGCGTCAGCCCGCTCAGAATGGCGGGTCATCTTTTGCGGAATACGAGCTTTCCGCATGCGAATACTGACTAGCAAAATTCTGAAACTTTGTGGTTTCCCGATTGAATTGGAGATGCACGGAGCCCGTCGGGCCGTGCCGCTGCTTGGCAACAATGATATCGGCTAGATTCTCGACTTCCTTGAAGCGAGACGACCACTTTTCGTAACGCTGTTCAAATTTATCGTCAGTTTCCTCGGTACGCTGAACTGGCTCCGAAGAACGGAGGTAGTATTCCTCCCGGAAAATAAACATCACCACGTCGGCATCCTGTTCGATTGCTCCCGATTCACGTAGATCGGCGAGCTGCGGCCGTTTGTCCTCCCGTTGCTCGACCGCGCGGGAAAGCTGCGACAATGCCAGAACGGGCAGATCGAGATCCTTCGCAAGCGCCTTAAGCCCTTGGGTGATCTCGCCCAACTCCTGCACTCGCCGATCGGGGTTGCTACGCCCAGCCGGACGCAATAGCTGCAAGTAATCGACGACGATAAGCGACAACTTGTGCGTACGCTTGAGACGGCGCGCCCGGGTGCGTAGGGCCGCAATTGAAAGCGCCGGCGTATCGTCAATAAAGAAAGGCAAGCGGCTGAGCCCGACCGCGGCTTTGGCAACCTTGCGAAATTCCGTCTCGTCGAACTTGCCGCGGCGCAACCTCTCCGACGGAATTTGGGTCTGTTCGGAGAGAATTCGGGTGACCAATTGCTCGGCCGACATTTCCAGAGAAAAAAATCCGACCACGGCCCCGTCGACGGGGTCCGACTCACCTGACTCGCGGGCCGCCAAGCGCCGCGCGTTGGCAGCCTCGAAAGCGACGTTTGTCGCCAGCGCCGTCTTACCCATTCCCGGCCGACCCGCCATCACGATCAAATCCGAGGCGTGTAATCCGCCAAGTAACTGGTCGAGATCGTGCAATCCAGTGGCTACGCCCGAGGTCAGGGCCTCGCGCTTGTAAGCTTTCTCCATCGATTCGACAGCCGAGGTCTGACATTGGGAGAAAGCCTGGAATCCGCCGTCGTATTGCCCTTCCTCGGCCAATTTGAACAGATTCTGCTCATTTTCTTCGACCAAGTCGGCGGCAAGCACGTCGGCCTGACAATCGTAGGCCGCGTTGACCGCGTCCTCGCCGAGCCTTATCAGCTCCCGGCGGACGTGCAGGTCGTGAATGGTACGACCGTAGTCGGCGGCATTTATCACGGTCACGGCGGAGGCCGCGAGCCGGGCAAGATACTGCGCCCCGCCGATATCCGTCAGCGCCCCATCATATTCAAAGAAATTTTTCAGCGTGTTTGGATCGGCAATTTGACCACGCTCGATCAACTTCAAGGCCGCATCGAAAATCCGCCCATGCACCGCTTCAAAAAAATGTTCGGGACGGAGAAATCCGGCAACCCGGTGCATCGCTTCATTGTTCACCAAAATTGCGCCTAGAAGCGCCTGTTCGGTTTCGCTGTTGTGAGGCGGTGTCCGATAACCCGCTTGTTGGTCGGAGTTGCCTCCGAGCCGCGGCAACTCCGTCATTGATCGGCTAGGTTCCATGACTCGAGGGTAACACGGAGTCGGGAGATGGCAATATACCGCTGAAATTGGACTGCCTGTGGATCCCGAATGCAAAAACACTCCCCAAGTTAATAATTTCGGGGAAAACTATTGTCCGGCAACTCAAATCAAGGCGGTTCCAACTTCCCCCCCCCATGGGGAGAAAGTTGGAACGTGCGGATAAATCACTCTGCCGCGTTCAAGCTCCCGTAGCGCCACTTCGTCGCCTTTTCTCTCTCCCAATCGATCATATAATCGCGGGTCAAAGGCAGGGCACTCAGATTTTTTGTCAGCTGCATTTGAAATACCATCATGCCCCAATGCCTGAAGCTCATTTCGCTGCAGGCAAGGTAGAACTGCCACATTCGAAAGAATCGCTCGTCGTAGAGGTCGCATACCTTTTTGCGTTGTGCCTCGAATCGACTCAACCATTCCTTCAGCGTTTTCGCATAGTGTAATCTGAGAATCTCGATGTCGGTTAGGATCAAACCGCTTCGTTCGACCGCCGGGATAACTTCCGAGAGGGCGGGAGAGTAGCCCCCTGGGAAGATGTGCTTGCGTACCCACGGACTGGTTGTGCCCGGACCTTCTATTCGACCAATTGAATGGATCAAGGCAACGCCGTCCTCATTCAACAGTTCGTATATTTTTCGGAAGAATTTGGCGTAATATTTGATCCCAACGTGCTCGAACATGCCGACCGAAACGATGCGGTCATAACGACCGGTTTCATCTCGATAATCCCGCAACAGAAAGCGAACGCGATCCGATACCCCGGCCTCAGCCGCCCGTGCCGACGCGGTGGTATGCTGCCCTTCGGACAATGTTACCCCTGTAACTTGGGCGACGCCAGCTCGCGCCAAATAGATCGCCAGGCCGCCCCAACCCGACCCGATATCGAGCACTCGGCTTTCAGGAGTGAGGCGGAGTTTCGCCGCCAAATGACGTTTCTTGGCTTCCTGGGCGTCCTCCAAGCTCAAGTCTGGCGACGGGAAGTACGCGCACGAATACTGCAAGTCTTCGTCGAGGAACAACGCGTACAAATCGTCTGACAAGTCGTAATGATGGGCGACGTTCTGCCGAGCGCGGAGGATCGGATTGAACTGCATCAGCGGACGAAACATCCGCATGAATTGATTGAGAAAGGCGTCTTGCCAGGTTTTTTTGAATTGCCCGATGTTGCGCCCGAATAGATCGATAAAATCGACCACTGTCCCTGATTCGAATGTCAGGGTGCCATCCATGTAGGCTTCGCCGATGGACAAATAAGGATCGAAATAGAGCCGCCGATGCAGCGATTTATCATGCAATCTCAGCACGATTGTTGGTGTCCCGTCCTCCTTGCCGAATTGATGGAGATCCCCGTTCGCGTCGATAACGTCGACGCGTCCGACGAGAAAAACCCGTTTCATCAATCGCGAATACAGCATTTGTGAGTCCTCCCTAAACACCTCCGTTCCACGATCGTTATCGCCTGATCTTGTCAGCGTGGCTTTGCCTTACGTCAATCGCTTCCCCTTAACCGTTAAAATTGACCAGCGCGTCAACCGAAGTTCTGGCGAACGCCTAGTTCTCGACTTCCGCCTCTGGTTCGGTCGCCGACTCGGTCTCGTTCGATTCGGCCTTGGCCGACTTTTCGGTCGAACTTGCGTTCTCATCTTCTGGTTCGACCGCAGAAACCGCTTGCGCTTTCGCTTCGTCTCGGGTGCGCGCAACGTTAACCGTGACACTTACGCCGACCTCTGGATGAAGCTTGACACGCACTGGGTGCAAACCGATGACCTTAATTGGACGATCCAACGAGACCTGAGTCTTGTTGATGGTGAATCCCTCGTCGGTCAAAGCCCCGGCGATGTCACCTGCCGTGACCGAACCGTATAGTTGGTCACTGTCACTCGCTTGCCGTAGCAAAACGCAAGCAACTCCATCCATCTTTTCGGCCACTGCTTCCGCGTCACGTCGCTTTTCAAGGTTGTGGGCTTCTAACTGAGCCCGTTCAGTTTCAAAGCGGGTGACATTATCCTTCGTCGCGCGCAGTGCCTTGCCATGGGGAAGCAGGTAATTGCGCGCGTACCCCGGCTTTACCGTGACCACGTCGCCCATTTGCCCAAGAGTATCGATGCGTTCCAACAATATGACTTGCATCATTCCTTCTCCTTGCCAAGCTGCGCCGGTCGAATCCGGTCACGAATTTTGCTCCACGGCTCGACGAACCCGAGGATAGCAACTAGTAGCACGAGCCAACCTGTAAATAAGAAAATAGCGTAAAACGCCAACAACGCGAAGCCGTGCCATGAAAACGATTTGAAAACCGTGTGAACCACGGCCAAACCTTGAAGGACGAATGGAAAGCCGAAAACGATCGTCAACGTTTGGCCAACATATGAAAATGTTTCGCCGCCGACCAGCCAGGTAACAGCGGCGATTGCGATAGCGACGGTCAACCACTTCGCCACCGCAAGATCCATATAAGTCGGCGTCGGCCGCAAGTTTTTCCCGGATTTCACCAATAAATGTTGGGCCAACACCCCGTTGATGACGACCATGACCAACCATGACGACGCCACCGTTCCGGGAAAAATGGCTCGCCATAATGAGATCAGGTTTTCTCGTTTTGCGGCTTCCATAGTAGGCACTAACTGGTTTAGCTGTGCCTCGATAACCGGCGTCAAAACCCCCATAAGGCCGCCGTCTCGACCAGAGAAAAACGTCACTGCGAGCAGGAACATGGCCGCCGCGTACCCCGTTAGGCCTGCAAGCAATGGGCCGGGCGGATACCAGATAGTGCGCTGCCCCTCACCGGTCTTGCAGAGCAGAGATTGGCGAACGATGCCCACTGTGGGCAACGCGTGCACCACAAAATACAATCCCGCCGTGGCCACGCCGCCGCCCGCGATCATAACCGCTACTAAGGCAGAGCCGGCGGCAATCAAACCATGTCCTAGCCCTAGGCTCAATCCGATCAGGAGGACGGGAAGCTGAGCGAAATACGCCACCATTACGGCAGCCGGCGCGCCAGTTAAAACCAAGGCGAAAACCACCGCACTGGCCAATCCAGCGGCAACGGCGATGAGCGTTTGTTTCGACATTCGTGAAAATCCGGTTTCGCGGGGTTGCCGCTCGCCGACAAACGACCGCTTATTTTACGATGAAGGGCAACAACGCCAAGTTCCGCGCACGTTTAATGGCTTGCGCAAGCTTGCGCTGCTTCTTCGCCGATACGGCTGTGATTCGGCTGGGGACAATTTTTCCCCGCTCCGACAGAAATCTCTGCAAAAGCTTGACATCCTTGTAATCGATTGCAGGCGCGTTTGGCCCAGAAAACGGGCAAGTTTTGCGCCGACGGAAAAATGGGCGCCGCGACGGTGGTCGGAACGGGCGGGCGTGTTGCGCGCTTGACTTGTCCGAGGTCGTCATTTGTCATTTTCCTTGTTATTCTCGACCGCATCGGCCTCAGGTACTGGCTCACTGGCTTGATCGCCATTGGCCTGCAACTCGGTCGGTCCATTGTCGACGCTTGGCTCCACATCATCAGCCGCGGCGCTACTTTTCGCTTCGTCCAAGTCCGTTGCCTCGCGATTTTCTTCATCCTTAGGGGACGCTGTGTCGCCCCTGCCCTTGCCGCCCGATCGGCGCGAACCTTCGCGGCTGGCGCGCGCCTGCATGATCACCGAGGACTCGCGGTCGAGTTCATCCACACGCACGGTGAGAAATCGCAGCACGTCTTCGCTGAGGCGCATATTACGTTCCATTTCCGCTACGGCCTCCGCCGGTGCATCGATATAAAACAAAACGTAATGCCCCTTGCGGTTCTTCTTGATGCGGTAAGCAAGCGTTCGCAACCCCCAATATTCCTGCCGCTCGACGCTACCGCCGTTATCGCTAATGACGGTGGTGAAGCCTTCGGCAAGGCTATCGACCTGGTTGGCGCTGATGTCTTGACGCGCGATAAACGTGCTCTCGTAGAACGGCATTCGGTACCTGGTCAGCAAATTAAATCGTCCGCGTACGAATCCTCACCAATTTAATATGGTGACTCATCGAAACGGGGACCGGAATCTTGGAGCGGCGGTGGCAAACTGTCCTCACCGCCGCGCGACACGGCGCAATATACCGAAAATCCGCGTCGGCGCAAGCTCTTGACAGCATTCTGCGAAGTATTATGTGTTACAACCTATCTAAAACTGGGCGTCCACAATTAAAAACGCGCCTATTCCACATCACACCGCAAACGACAGTGTCGCGGGCAGCACGGGACCGCCAATAAATCGGAGGAGATCGCATGGCGCTGGCATTCGTGTTTCCCGGGCAAGGATCCCAACGAGTCGGCATGGGTTCGTCGCTCGCGGGGGCGTTCACAGCCGCGCGACAAACCTTCGAGGAAGTCGATGACGCGCTCCACGATAATTTGTCACGCACGATATTTGACGGCCCGGAATCCGATTTGACCATGACGGAAAACGCCCAGCCGGCGCTGCTCGCGGTATCCCAGGCGGTTCGGCGGGTCATCGAGACCGAAGGCGGTATCGGACTTGCCTCGGTTAGCGTCTTCGTCGCTGGCCATTCTCTGGGAGAGTACTCGGCCATTGCAGCCGCTGGCGGACTTTCGCTTGCCGATGCTGTACGCCTTGTGCGTCGGCGCGGTCGCGCCATGCAAGATGCTGTTCCCGTCGGTGATGGCGCCATGGCGGCGATCCTCGGACTCGACATTGACGCGGTGACGGAGATCGCATCCGCCGCTGCGGGGGCCAATGTGTGTGCCGTGGCCAATGACAATGCACCAGGCCAGGTGGTGATCAGCGGTGCGGCGCCAGCGATTGACCGGGCCATATTGCTGGCCAAGGAAAGGGGCGCGCGGCGATGCGTTCCCTTAGCGGTAAGCGCGCCATTTCATTGCCAGCTCATGACTCCCGCGGCGGAGGTCATGGCCGAGGCCCTGGCCGAGATCGAACTATTGGACCCGACGCCAGCCTTAGTCGCCAACGTAACCGCGGAGCCGGTCGAAAAGGCAGCTGACATCCGACGTCTATTGGTCGAGCAGATTACGGGACGGGTGCGTTGGCGCGAAAGCGTGATGGCGATGAAGTTAGCCGGGGTGGACAAGCTCGTCGAGCTTGGCGCCGGCAAGGTGCTCACACAGATGACGCGCCGCATCGATCCCGAATTGAAGGGCGTGTCAGTGGAAACTCCAGAAGATGTGGAGGGGTTGTTAAAGACGCTGTAGAGTTGGGAAAGTTCTCGAATTTGCGGCCTGTCACTGCCCTCAATCTCAAGGGAGAGGATTTTGATCAGCCGCCATCAACGTTTCATGGACCGCCTCTCCCGTGCGGAAAAGCTAAGGGCAACCCCGATGTTCGATCTCTCCGGCAAATTCGCGTTGGTGACAGGAGCGACGGGTGGCATCGGCGCAGCGATTGCTCGCGCTTTGCACGGCCAGGGCGCTACCGTCGGGCTCAACGGCCGACGCGAAGGCGCTCTCGAGTCCCTGGCGAGTGAACTCGGCGAGCGCGTAAGCTGTTTTCCCGCGGACTTGGCCGTCGCCGAGGTCGCCCGCAGCTTGGCGAGCGACGCAGAATCACGCATGGGCCAAGTCGATATCCTGGTCAACAACGCCGGTGTCACCAAAGATGGCTTGGCAATGCGCATGACGGACGCCGATTGGCAGCAGGTGCTAGACGTGAACTTGACCGCCGCATTTCGCCTCTGCCGGGCGCTCCTGCGTGGAATGATCAAACGCCGATGGGGACGCATCATTACCGTGACTTCAGTAGTGGGTGCGGTCGGAAACGCGGGACAGGCGAACTACGCGGCGTCGAAAGCGGGGCTCACGGGCTTTAGCAAGTCTCTCGCCGTCGAGGTGGCTGCGCGCGGGATTACCGTCAATTGTATCTCCCCTGGGCTCATCGAAACTGACATGACCGCCAATCTGCGTGAGAACGCGCGCACCGATTGGTTATCGGACATTCCCGCCAAGCGGATTGGTGTCCCGGACGACGTCGCCTCCTGCGCGGTCTTCCTCGCCAGCGAGGAGGCGGGGTACGTTACGGGCCAGACCATTCACGTTAACGGCGGCATGGCCCGGGTGTGAATTCACGACGATGATCGCAACGACTCGCCAAGCACGATAAAGTGTGCTAGGAAGCTGCGATCCCGCCTTTGCCGGGTGTTGCTTTGATGCTTACCCCTTGAAATACAATGGAAATTTTCCGATCGTGATGGAATTTTTCCGCTAGCCGGAGGCATGACATAAATGAGTGACACTGCCGAGCGCGTCAAGAAAATTGTCGTCGAGCATCTTGGCGTTGAAGAATCGAAGGTCAGGAACGCCGCGAGTTTTATCGACGACCTTGGCGCGGATAGTCTCGACACGGTCGAACTGGTCATGGCGTTCGAGGAGGAGTTCGGCTGCGAAATTCCCGATGACGCGGCCGAGAAAATCCTCACCGTCAAGGACGCTATCGCCTTTATCGACGAAAACGCCTGACACCCCAGGGCGGCGATGGCCCTTTCACCTGGCCGCCATTCGACCACTGGCGATTCCGCCTGGTCTTGCGATTCCCGACAGTTGGGATCGGATGATCGACTGTGGCGATTCCCTGTCGCCTGGTGGAGGAGATTACTCAGGACGTTGCCGGTTAATTGCGGGCCGTTAGGGCGGCGCATCGAGGCATGAGACGCGTCGTTGTTACCGGCCTTGGCATGGTCTCTCCACTGGCTACTGGCGTAAATGCTAGCTGGCAACGTTTGATCGCCGGAGAGTCTGGAATCGGGCCAATTACGCGTTTCGACGCTACCGACCTGAGCTGTCGAATTGCCGGCGAAGTGATCCGCGGCGAGAATGGCGACGCCTTCCGACCCGAGAATTGGGTCGCACCGAAAGATCAAAAAAAGATGGACGATTTTATCCTCTACGCCATCGCCGCGTCCTGCGAGGCGGTCGAGGACTCGGGCTGGCTTCCGGAAGATGATGAATCCCAGGAACGGACCGGGGTGATGATCGGTTCTGGTATCGGTGGGTTGGAAACTATTGAGAAGGCATCGATTACTATTGAAACGCGCGGCATCCGCCGGCTTAGTCCGTTTTTCATTCCATCGGCGTTGATCAATTTGGCCTCCGGGCATGTCTCTATCCGATACGGATTTAAGGGACCAAACCATGCGCCGGTCACCGCTTGCTCAACCGGTGCGCATGCCATCGGCGACGCTACGCGCATGATTCAGCGCGACGAGGCGGATGTCATGGTAGCCGGTGGTGCGGAAGCTGCGGTGTGCCGGCTTGGCCTCGCTGGTTTCGCTTCGGCACGGGCACTTTCAACCGCCTTCAACGATGAGCCGCAACGGGCTTCTCGTCCGTGGGACCGCGAGCGCGATGGTTTCGTCATGGGCGAGGGAGCCGGTTCATTGGTGCTGGAGGAGCTCGACCATGCGCGCCGACGCGGCGCGACAATTTACGCCGAGGTAATTGGCTACGGCATGTCCGGCGACGCGTACCACATCACTGCGCCGGCTGCAGACGGCAGTGGCGGATACCGGTCGATGCGGAATGCGTTGCGCGATGCGAAGGTTGACCCCACGGATGTCGATTACATCAACGCCCACGGTACGTCGACGCCACTTGGCGATGAAATCGAGCTCGGCGCAGTCAAACGGATTTTCGGTAGCGCAGCAGATCGCGTTTCAATGTCTTCGACAAAATCATCGATCGGTCATTTACTCGGCGCCGCCGGCAGTGTCGAAGCTATATTTTCCATCCTCGCGATCAACAATGATGTCGTTCCGCCGACGCTAAATCTTGATCATCCTTCAGAAGGTTGTGACCTCGATTTAGTTGCGCACCAGGCCAAGGAGCGCCCGGTGCGCAAAGCGCTTTCGAACTCATTCGGCTTTGGCGGCACCAACGCGTCGTTGGTGTTCGGCAAAGCGCCATAGTGGAGAGGGGCGAGACGGGCCGTCACCCCTGGATGGTGCATTTCCTTGCGGCCGGCGTACTAGTCGCTGTCGCCACCGCCGCGTTTTTGGTTATTTGGGCCCGTGAGGCGTTCCAACGACCTGGCCCGTTGGAAGCGGAGGCGACCTTGGTGTTGAGCCAAGGACTTGGCCTTGATGCCATCGCCCGGCGCTTGGCGAACCACGGAATCATCAATGACCCGCTGATCTTCAAAGTCGGAGTGCGTCAAGCCGGCACCCATCAGAGATTGCGCGCAGGTGAATATGCTTTTCCCGCAGGGATCAGCGCCCACGGCGTGATGTCCATGTTGGTCGCCGGGCGGACCGTCGCTCGGCGCCTGACCGTGCCCGAAGGGTTGACCTCGGTCGAGGTCATCGGCTTGGTGACTCATGTCGAGGGACTGAGCGGACCGCCGCCCACGCCACCCGAGGAAGGCAGCTTGCTACCCGAAACCTACCATTTCAATTACGGAGATTCCCGGTCGGGCGTGGTCGGGCGCATGGCCGACGCGATGTCCGATACCTTAGCCGAGCTATGGCTACAGCGGGACGATGGCCTGCCCTACGCCAATCCACGCGAGGCTCTTGTTCTCGCCTCGATCGTCGAGAAAGAAACCGCCTTGGCAGACGAACGCGGCCGGGTCGCCGCCGTCTTTGTCAATCGATTGCGGCGGGGCATGCGTCTGCAATCGGATTCGACCGTTGTTTACGGACTCACACTGGGACGCGGACCGCTTGACCGGCCGCTCACCCGTGCAGACTTACAGACCCCGAGTCCCTACAACACGTACCTGATCGACGGCTTACCGCCAGGGCCCATCGCCAATCCGGGACGAGAGTCGATTGCGGCAGCGCTGAACCCGATTGACAGCGACGAGCTCTATTTCGTCGCCGACGGCACCGGAGGCCACGCCTTCGCCCGAAACTTGAAGGACCACAATCGCAACGTCGCGCGGTGGCGCAAACATCAACGAGAAAAATAAGCGGAGGGAAGGTTGCAAATGACCACCGCGCTCAAGAGCATGCATACCAGTACCGGATAAACCGCTCGAAAAACGCCCTTACGGTGTCGTCCGGTTGGTAATGGTGTCGCCCTCGACCGTCACGTCGACGGCGGTATCATTGATTTAATCGGCACTGTTGTTCGACTGGTCTTGCTGAATGACCGTGGTTTCCCGATCGAGACTGACCGCATTACCCCGACTTCCGCAACTCGGCACGCGTTTCGGCTAATGTGACGATTTTCCGGCCCGGAAAGTGGCGGATTTCCGGGCTTTGCTTCTCCAGAACGGCGTGTAGTGCCGACCTACCCCCTTGATCTGGCTGGCAAAGCACCGGACGCTTTGCCCATGTTCGTGCGCTGCAAGAGACGCTTCAAAGACGGCAAGGAGCACCGCTACTGGAGCGTGGTGGAGAACGTCCGGGTCCGCGGCCGCCGGGTCGTTCAGCGCCACATTCTCTATCTCGGCGAGATCAACGACAGCCAGCGCGCTGCCTGG
>JAAXGF010000221.1 GCA_012267605.1 Alphaproteobacteria bacterium
GTCGCCCTCGTTGTGGCCGTGACGCCGGTAACAGAATATATCGATGATGACGTCACCATTGAATTGCTGGCGAAATTCGACCGCCAACTTGGCGACGTGGACGACCGCTTCCGGATCGTCTCCGTTGACGTGGAATATCGGCGCCTGAATCATCTTCCCCACGTCCGAGGGATACGGGGACGAGCGAGAGTATTTCGGGCTCGTGGTAAAGCCGATTTGATTGTTGATGATGATATGGATCGTTCCATCGGTCCGGTAACCCCGGAGCTGGGATAATTCGAGGGTCTCGGCGACAAGGCCCTGCCCGGAAAACGCTGCATCACCGTGCAGTAGGAGGCCGAGGACCTTGCGTCGCGCAATGCCTTCGCGCCGTCCCTGCTTGGCTCGTGTCTTGCCAGCCACCACCGGATTAACTGCCTCCAGATGAGATGGGTTGGCGGTTAGGCTCAGGTGGATGGTGCCGCCCCCGGGCAGTTCACGGTCGGCCGAGGACCCGAGGTGGTATTTCACGTCGCCGGAACCCTGGACGTCCTCGGGATGAGCCGATTCACCTTGAAACTCTGAGAAAATCGCTGTGTACGATTTGCCCATCACCGCGGTCAAAACATTCAACCGCCCGCGGTGCGACATGCCGATTACAACCTCCTCTACGCCGAGGGTAGCGGATGATTCCACGATTGTTTCTATCGCCGGAATAACGCTCTCGGCCCCTTCCAGGGAAAATCGTTTGCTGCCCGGATACTTGATGTGAAGGAAACGCTCGAAACCTTCACTGACGTGAAGCTGGTTGAGGATATCCTTTTTTTCCTGGGGCGATAGGCTTGGCTGATTGCGAGTACTCTCGACTCGCTGCTGAATCCAAGCTTTTTGATCGGGGTACTGGATATGCATGAACTCCACCCCGATTTTAGAGCAATAAGTAAGTTTTACTGCGGTGAGGATCTCGCGCAGGCTGGCTGTATCCATGCCGAGAACGCCGTCGACGAAAAAGGCGCGGTCGTAGTCTGTCTCGGTGAAGCCGTAGGTGGCCGGGTCGAGTTCCGGATTGTGTTTCTCACCGTCCAATCGCAGGGGATCTAAATCGGCGATCAGGTGCCCACGAACCCGATAAGCTCGAATCAGCATCAATACGCGAATGCTGTCGCGTGCGGCGGCTCCCATGGCCACGGCGTCGGGTGCACGCAAGCTAACTGCCGCATCAGGACCACGGGTAGTGGCTGCTTCGTCAGCAACGGAAATATCGCTTCGCGGCGCCCAGGTGGCACCGCGCCTGTCGGTCAGTAGTCCGCGGATATCGTCGCCGAGATCAGAGAACACCTCGCGCCAGCTCCCGTCGACCGAGTGGGGGTCATTCAGGAATCGCGTGTAAAGATCTTCTATGAACGCGCCATTCTGGTCGAAGAGATATGAAGTTTGCTCAAAACGAGTTGACATGATTTAGGTACTGCCCGCGGAAACGTTTCAGGGCGATCCTATCCGTTCATTAGCTTCAACATGGTGCTGCCAAGGCTGGCCGGCGAATTCGCCACGGTGATGCCGGCACTGAGCAACGCCTCGATCTTATCCTCGGCGCTGCCCTTGCCACCCGAGATGATTGCGCCCGCATGACCCATGCGGCGCCCGCGTGGCGCGGTACGCCCGGCGATAAAACCGACAACCGGCTTTTTCGTCTTTTCCGACGCGAGGAATTCCGCCGCCTCTTCCTCGGAAGTTCCGCCAATTTCCCCAATCATAATGATGCCCTCCGTCTCCCCGTCAGCAAGGAAGAGTTCGAGGCAATCGACGAAGCTTGTCCCACTAATAGGATCGCCGCCGATACCAATGCATGTCGTCTGGCCGAGATCAGCGGCCGTGGTTTGTGCCACGCCCTCATACGTAAGCGTTCCCGATCGCGAAACAATACCGATCTTGCCGCGGCGATGAATGTGGCCGGGCATAATGCCGATCTTGCATTCGTCCGGGGTGATGATCCCTGGACAATTTGGGCCGATCAAACGTGAGCGCGACTGGCTCAAGATCCGTTTGACACGTACCATGTCAAGTACGGGGATTCCTTCGGTTATACACACGACGAGCGGCACTTGGGCATCGATCGCCTCGAGAATCGCGTCGGCGGCAAACGGGGGTGGCACGTAGACGACCGAAGCCGTCGCACCGGTTTCGGCAACAGCTTCAGCGACTGTATTGAACACCGGTAGGTCGAGATGCGTGGTTCCACCCTTTCCGGGCGTCACGCCGCCTACCATCTCCGTACCGTAGGCAATCGCTTGTTCGGAATGGAACGATCCCTGGGCACCCGTAAAGCCCTGGCATATGACCTTAGTATCTTGGTTTACAAGAATCGCCATTAGCTTGCGTCTTGCACCGCTTTGACCACTTTTTCCGCAGCATCGGCGAGATTGCTCGCGCAAATTATGGCGAGCTCGGATTGTTCGAGAAATTTCTTTCCCAGATCGACGTTTGTACCTTCGAGACGAACCACGAGGGGAACAGCTACGTCGAGCTCTCGCGCTGCGGCAACAACGCCCTCGGCGATGACGTCGCAGCGCATGAT
>JAAXGF010000085.1 GCA_012267605.1 Alphaproteobacteria bacterium
GGCGGTGCAGCACGGAAACCCCGACGGCCCGCGCGACCACTGGATGGAGACGCGCTCCACGGGCCCGGCGACGCTCTCCAAGCAAGAACTCAAAGACAACCGCGCCGATACGCTCGCCAACTTCCTCGCGCGCGAGATGGATGATGACTGGTACCGTTCCCGCTCGCCCGACTGGTCGAAGGTGAAGGTCCCCTTCCTGAGCCCGGGAAGCTGGGCGGGCTTCGGCCTGCATCCGCGCGGCAACTTCGAGGCCTTCACCCAGGCGGCGTCGGAGGAGAAGTGGCTCGAAGGCCATCCGGGCAGGCACGAGGAGTGGTTCTATCTCGAATACGGCATGGAGCTCCAGAAGCGCTTCTTCGACTACTACCTGAAAGGCGAGCAGAACGGCTGGGAGAAGGAACCCCGCGTGTGGCTGAACCTGCGCCGCCCGTTCACCGACGAGGTGGAACTGCGCAAGGAGCACGAGTGGCCGCTCAAGGGCACGAAGTGGACGAAACTCTACCTCCACGCTGGCGGCAAGGGCAGGCTCGACCCGAACCCGCCCAGGGCGAAGCGCAAGAAGACTTTCCGGGCGCTCACGCGCGGCATCACCCTGAGGACGGCGCCGCTCAAGGAAGAGACCGAGATCACCGGCCCGATGTCGGCCAAGCTCTTCATCTCCTCATCCACGGTGGATGCGGACCTGTTCGTCACGGTCCAGGCGTTCTCGCCGAAGAACCGCGAGGTGTACTTCCAGGGCACGGTGGACCCCAAGACGCCGCTCGCCCAGGGCTGGCTGCGCGCCTCGCACCGGAAGCTGGACGAGGAGCTGTCCGAACCCTGGCGGCCCTACCACACGCACGACGACAAGATGCCGCTCACGCCGGAGCGGATTTACGAGCTCGACGTGGAAATCTGGCCCCAGTGCATCGTGCTGCCCAAGGGCTTCCAGCTCTCCATCAACATCGCCGGGCAGGACTACGACCGGCCGGGCCCCGCGGTGGCGGCCTACGTGCCCTCGCGCGGTTCCGGACCGTTCCTGCACGATCACCCCGTCGACCGCTGCAAGGAAGTCTTCGGCGGGCGCACCACGCTGCACACCGGCCCGAACCACCAGTCCTACCTGCTCGTGCCGATCATCCCGAAGCGTCGGCCCGGCGCGGTGGCGAGGTAAGGCGCAAAAAAGCGGCTCAAAAGTAGCCCAAACCGCTTCAGATGAAACACAAACACCGGGGGTGGGGAGAAATTCCCCACCCCCGTGTGCGAGCGGCACAGTCAAACTCTGGACATACAGGCCCTACTTCTTCATCTGAATGTTCTGCTTGACAATGTCAGTAGGATGACTTATCTCTCCCTTGAGACGCAGCCTTGAGCATTATGACAGGGTTGCCCTTCATTCCGAGACCCACGCTCCGGCGTGGGTTTTCGCGTTTTTGCGTTCTTGGGTCGATCATTGACTTACATAGCTTATCTTGAGTGGTGTCTCATTTTTTTCATTTCAGCCATATTGTAATACTCATACCACTCCTTGCCGAGCGTTACCAATTTAACCCCTATCATGGAAAATCCAATAACCATCAACGGCACAGATATCGTGGCAAGCATGGGTATTAGAGCCGGGAATGACAAAGCCATTGCTGTAATCAACCCAGATATTGCGACGCCACTAATACCCGCCGCAGTAATAGTCTTGCCAATACCCGCGTACATTTCATCTTCTGTAATCTCGCCTTTCAGGTAATTTAATCTATAATCCAGAACAGCTACCACAGCAATGACCGCCGCCGCGGCTGCGCCGCCCTTCATGGCATTTTTAGCCGATTCCAGTAAAGTGGCATGAAAGGCGTTGCTTCGTAGAACGCTTTGGGCGGTCTTAAGTTCCTGGAGTGTCATCCTGCGATTTCCTCTAGCTTGGTTGCGGGACTTGTCCTCGAAAATCCCGTTCAAAGCAGCATTGCTTCCACCCATGCTATGCGGCTGTATATGACTCCAATCTTTTCCCTTCAGAAAACGCGCCAACGCCTTAGGTCCGCTAGCTCGTATCGAACTGGGGATCGTTTCCCATACTTTTTTTGCTTCCACCATCCCGCGAGAAAATCCCCGTGTTCCAGCATACAAATACTTAGTAGGGTCGATATTTGACCAGTCCAGATTTTTTCTGAACCTGGATAAATGTCCATACGCGCTCGAAAAGGCACCCGGGTTCTGTATCACATCCATCGCCTTTTGGTAGGAAGCAGAACAACGGACTGTCTCTGACACAGCCGAAACCGTTTTTGAGAATCGATCAGTAACCGCGACTTTCATCTGTTCCATAAGATCTTGAACCGTCCAGAGAACGCTAGGCGTTTCACTTGCATTGGAAGTGTCAGCAACTGCTAATGGAGCCTTTAAACTCGTTGTGATCATACAAGTGATCAGGAATATACCGACAAATTTGCGCATATCTACTCCCTGAGTGTTCGGATGCCTATTGCTTGTGTTTTCGATGACTGAAGAGATTACCGCCAAACAATAATTCCAGTATTACTTAACGATTCGTATGTTCTCTGGTGGGCGGGAGAGGGTTCGAACCTCCGACCTACG
>JAAXGF010000009.1 GCA_012267605.1 Alphaproteobacteria bacterium
GTCGGAGGGGTGACATGGGCGGCCCTGCATTCTTGTTGCCCAAAATTAGCGAACATGAGAGCGACGAAGCTCGCCGCGTACGCAACGATTCCTTCCAAGCGGAATTCCGGCGTATGCTGAATCATCCCGGCGACTGGAAAAGAGTTCGCGACTTAGCACTTTTGGCGCTGACCACATTTTATGATTCTCGTCTCGGGCACAAAGACGGCCAGACCACCGACCGTAGTAAGGAGGATAATTAATGACCATTCACATATTCGGCATGGCCCTCTCACACGAGGGCACTTTCTCCAACAACAGAGGCGAAAACGAGGGCAACACCAACACCCTTCAAAAAGTCATTCGCAACGGCGACCTGTTCTCCACCGTCTCGGCGGAAGCCATCCGCTATGCGTTGCGCGATGGCTGGCAGCAATATGGTGAAACAATGAACCGTAAGACACTCGATCATCGCGCCGTCGAATACACGGACCGCGAATTTGCTGATGGCAGTTGGTCAAGCCGGCTGGACGACGATGTTCTTGGATTTATGCACGCAAAGGACGATACGGTCAGCCGTCGTGCACCACTGGAAGTTACTCGCGCCATTTCCGTCACGCCTTGGACCGGTGAAACCATGCACAATTTCGCCTCACCCGGTTCCAATCCAGCAGTGAAAAGCGATGATCCGATCCCGTATTCGGTTGAAGTCCATCACACTCGCTATCAGTTTGGATTTGCCTTGACTCCCGATTCTCTGGGCCGGGCAAACAACAACGCAAAGAGCACACATGACGACGATGAAAAGATCAGGCGTATTGAGGCAACACTGAATGGTCTTGCTAGCCTGCGGCGAGTCGGGGGTGCTCATGCTCGCTATTTCGCTGATTATTCCCCGGAAATTCTCATCCTTCGCGTGACCACCGATCCCGCGCCGCGTATGCTCTACTGCTTTGAGCAACATGAGGGAAGTGGTCAAATAAGCGTCCGCGCATTAGAAAAAAAGCTCGGAAGGGATATCGATCCTAAAGAGTTGATAATCGGCACGGCAATCGAGATTTCTAGGTTGAGTGATCTGGAAAGGGACGATGACGGACAAATTTCCGCAGCGAGTCCATGGAAGGGCACAACTTTGACCGACGGTGTGAAAGATGCAGTCAAGAAATGCATCAAGCGTTTGAAAGGCTGGGCACAGTGACCGATGTGACTTCGGTGGCGAGCGATGTCCTCATACTGCGAGTTGATGTCCCGATTACGGGTCTGCGCCCAATGTGGGCGAGGGAATATCAGGAGACCTACCCTGCGCCGCCGCCATCTACCATCTACGGCATGTTGCTCTCGCTCATCGGAGTGGAGCGGGAAAACAAGAACAGGTACGCAGGTTTGCGTATTGCCATTGCTATGGCCGAGAACACGGAAGACTCCTTTTGGCAAAGACGAGAGAAAGGGCGCATCTTCCGCAAGTTTCGTCGGGTGGCACAAACCAAGAAAAACGCGGATCCGTTGGCCGACCGTCGTCCGGACTATCAGGAACTATTGCTGGGTCTGGAGTTTTGGCTGTGGGTCGACGACTCGCAGGCAAGTCACCCACTATGCTGTGAGATCTACAAGGCGTTGGATCCCGAAAAGCGCGGCGAAATCGTCCGCCACGGCGCTCTGTGCCTTGGCGAGTCCTCGCACATGGTCAACGAGGTTAAGAAAGATCGCCCGCGTGGAAGAGGACGTTTTGTGGCCCCGTGCGATAAGGGATTTCTTTCCATGCCAATCTGGAGCGATCACAAAGAGGATCGGCCTACCCTCTGCAATTTTGAAATTCGCGAGCCAGTACCATTGCCCAACAATCCACCCAAAAACTGCTGGATCACCATCGCTCCCCCATGACGGACGCTTTGATGGGCAATGCTCCCGCCGCTTCTTCTGCTGACCGCAACAGAGGTCCCATCATCCGCGTCATGGCGTTGCACGCGCTCGCCTATTGTGAGCGGTTGTTCTATCTGGAAGAGGTAGAAGAAGTCCGCGTCGCCGACCACCGCGTTCACGCTGGGCGTACCTTGCATGAAGCCGAAGTGGACAGGAACCGTGAGTGGCAGAGTTTGGAACTTGCGAGCGAGGAATGGGGCATTCGTGGCAAGGTGGACTTCGCCCGCTACCGCGACGGAAAACTCGTCGCCATTGAGCACAAGAGGGGCCGCTCCAAGGGCAACGATGCCTGGGAGACCGACAAGCTCCAGGTCGTCGCCTACGCCGTGCTCCTCTCCGAACACTTCGGCCAGTCGGTTCCCGAGGGCCGCATCCGCTATCACGCCAACAACAGGACCGTGCGGGTGGCCGTGGACGATGAAGCCCACGGACGGTTGCGAAGCGCTATTGCGAGGGCACGGGACCTGTCGCATTCCCTGGAGAGTCCGCCCGTAACCGACAACGAGAACCTCTGCGCCAAGTGCTCGCTCGCGCCGGTGTGCCTGCCGGAGGAGTCGCGTCTCGCCGCCGCAGTTGATGCGGCCGACGAAACCGCCAGCCGTTCGAAACCACGCCGCCTTTTCCCGAAAGACGACGCGCGCCGCATTCTGCACGTCGTGGACCGCGACGCCCAGGTCAGACGTTCTGGCCTGCAACTCGTGGTACGCAACTCCAAGCGTGAGGAAAGGAAGTTTCCCGGCATGGATGTTGGTGCCGTTATTTTGCACGGCAGTGCGCAGATTACTTCGCAGGCCATCCAATTCGCTGCCGCCAACGACATTGCCGTCCATTGGATCAGCAGTGGCGGCTGGTACGTCGGCGGCGTCGCTCCGCCCGGG
>JAAXGF010000008.1 GCA_012267605.1 Alphaproteobacteria bacterium
GATGTCTGCGCGCGGGTAACCCATCCCCCAGCCACAGTGTCGGCGATGGACGGTTATGCGGTGCGGGCGATTGATGTGCGGGAGGTGCCGACACGATTGCACGTGGTGGGCTCGGTGGCAGCGGGAACGGCGCATGGCGAACTCCTGAGGCCGGGCGAAACAGTGCGTATTTTCACCGGCGCGCCGTTGCCCGAGGGAGCAGATTCGGTTGTGATTCAGGAAAACGCGGTGGTGGATGGGGAATGGGTGGACCTGAACACGCCGGCGATCGAGGGAAAGCACGTGCGCAAGGCCGGACTCGACTTTCGCAGTGGCCAGCCAGGTCTGAAGGCGGGAACATCGATTACAGCGCGTGACCAGGGCCTAGCGGCCGCAATGGACGTGCCTTGGCTTCGGGTACGGCGGCGGCCGCGCGTCGCCATCTTAGCCACGGGCGATGAGATCGCGATGCCGGGTGAATCCCGGGGCGACCACCAGATCGTCGGTGGCAACAACGTCATGCTGTCGGGGTTGGTGAGAGATGCCGGCGGCACGCCCATTGACCTTGGGACCGTGCCCGACAACGCGGCATCCCTTCGCCACATGGCGGCCAATGCCTGTGGCGCGGACATCTTGGTCACAACGGGAGGAGTATCCGTTGGTGAACACGACTTGGTTCGTACCGAGTTGGGCCAGGACGGGTTCCGAACCGAGTTTTGGCGGGTTGCCATGCGGCCGGGAAAACCTGTCATGTTTGGTCACTTGAATGACCTCCCGTTGCTTGGACTGCCAGGCAACCCAGTTTCCGCGTACGTGTGTGGCATTGTCTTTTTGCTCCCTGCATTGCGGCGGATGTTGGGCGTGGCAGATGCTAAGGTGCCTTCACCCATGGCGCGCTTGGGCGGAGAGTTGGCCGAAAACGACTGGCGCCAGGATTATTTGCGCGCGCGGTTATCGCGCGATGACAACGGCGAATTGGTGGCTACGCCATTTGCCGTGCAGGATAGCGCCATGTTATCGACGCTGGCGGCTGCGGATTGCTTAATCGTGCGGCCACCGCGAGCCGGAAGGGCGGGCGTAGGTGACCGCGTGGCCATCGTACTCCTTTAGGCCATGTCCTTTTTTGGCCTCGAATTGGGAGGCACAAAAACCCATAATTGAGACGGATAGGCGCTTGACGCGGGCCATGAACCTAACTAGAACATAGATACCAGGTTTCGGTTTTGTTCCATATCTCGGATGGCCATCATGCTGACCAAAAAACAACATGAACTCCTCATCTATATTCATGAACGTCTAACGGCGGACGGTTTCTCACCATCCTTCGACGAAATGAAAGAGGCCCTGGGATTGCGGTCCAAATCGGGGGTTCATCGGTTGATCACGGCGTTGACCGAACGCGGATTCATCCGTCGCCTTCCGCACCGTGCCCGTGCCTTGGAAGTGATCAAATTGCCGGATACTGCCGAGTCCCCGGGAGGATTCTCGCCCAGCGTGATCGAGGGCAAATTCAGTTCGGCACTGAACGGTCGGCCTGCCGAACAGTCGGGGGAGACAATCGGCTTACCACTGTACGGTCGTATCGCGGCGGGCACACCTATTGCCGCCTTAGCGGATCAATCTACGTCCGTGGAAGTTCCAGCTGGCCTGATCGGCAAGGGCGATCATTACGCGTTGGAAGTGGCTGGGGATTCCATGGTCGAGGCAGGCATCCTTGACGGCGACACAGTGATTATTCATCAGTGCGACGCAGCGGAGAGCGGGACCATCGTCGTTGCCTTGGTCGACGACAGCGAGGTTACCCTGAAACGGTTGCGCCGAAAGGGCGGCTCGATTGCGTTGGAACCGGCCAATCGAGTTTACGAAACGCGGATCGTTCCGGCCGATAGGGTTAAGGTTCAGGGGCGGCTGGTTGGCCTAATCCGGAAATATTGATCACGATTTCCGTTTCCTTGTACGGGGCGGTTGTTTCGTCTTTCCCTTCAATGAAATGATTCCGCAGATGGTGAGCGCGTAAGCGCACATTGCCTGGACGGCTGGATTCGTGGACGTGGGCGCTCGTCAGTCGGAAGTTGACCATGGCCGGCCAATCGTTTGTTATCCCGTCGAGTTGGGGAGAACGACTATTCGAATTGGTGACGGTTAGATTGGCGAAATTCCTTGCGTTGCTGACACTCGTTGGTGTGGGAGTCCTATATTCGCCTGCGCGGATGATCTGGGGTGCTGAACCGATGCTGAACCGTGCGGACCCCGCCGATGCGCAACTAGTCGCGTTGGGAGCAACGGTTTACACGCAGCATTGTGCCGCTTGCCACGGAGACAAACTTCAAGGTCAGCCCAACTGGCGTGAACGCAAACCTAACGGTAGGCTTCTTCCTGCCCCACCTCACGATGAAACAGGCCACACATGGCATCACCCTGACGCGTTCCTGTTTCTCATCACCAAGAATGGATTACGCCCCCCCCTTGCTCCCGAGGGCTATGAAAGTGACATGCCGGCGTACGACGAGACACTTAACGACAGAGAAATCTGGGCGGTTCTGTCGTTTATCATGAGCACTTGGCCGCCGGAGCAAGAAGCCTACCAGGAGAAAATCGACGACGCTTTCCGAAACCAAGCCAATTAGCCCGACTTCCGCAACTC
>JAAXGF010000229.1 GCA_012267605.1 Alphaproteobacteria bacterium
GGATCAGACCTGGGCAGTTACCGCGTCGATATGATATATTCAGGCGAGAAGACGCCAATGAGTTGGTTGCATTCCTTCAACCTTTGTTCCATCCAGTCTGGAATGTTCTGGCCAGGACCAACTTCCCACTCGTGCACAAAGGCTTCATGGCCAAATTCCTCAAGGGTCATGGCGATCCACTGCGCCTTTTCGCTGTCCTTGCTCGTGTAGCTGATGAAGAACTTGGCCATGCCCCCGCCCCGACACTTTCTTTGGCCGCTACTATACACAAAGTTGCGGAACCGCGAAGGCGGTAACCGATACCGTTCAGTTCCAGGGGCACAATGGGCAATTGGCATTGGGAACGTTATTGCAGAAGCAAACCGCTCGTCGAGACGAGCAATAAATTCGCTAAGCCTTTGCCACCCGAATATATTTTTCTACCCGCAGGAAAGGTTGTTGGCGGCCCTCGCGCGACTGGGAACGGTTAGTGGCGCTGACCAACGGATACTCGTGTCGGGCACGCTCCTGTCCGGTTTATCTTCATGACTGTTGTGGATGATGGGTATTGACGTAGGTGAAGAACTGTGTGTCCTAGCGGTGGGAGTGATTGGCGGCGAGCTTTTCCCACGGTCCATGGACCGTAACCCGAAATCGATCTTATGGAACGCGATCTCGCTGCAAATTGTCACTCTACTTTCATGTCCAAATCACCTATCGAAACCTGGACACGAATAGTATTAATGCCATACTGCCCTTCCAGAATTTTTTCCTGACAGCAGTGTTTCGAGTACGGGGAAGTCAGAGGGGGAAATGGCGACTCTCGACGGAGTTCCGTTCTTTTCCCAATCGAGTCGGTTTCACATTTGCGAATGCGGATGATACGCAAACGCAATCCATTTACCGATTCTTTTGTTGCCCCATGTGCCGGTGATGGTGATCAAAATTTTGCCCAGGTATTCCGATCCAG
This sequence comes from Alphaproteobacteria bacterium, assembly GCA_012267605.1. Taxonomy (GTDB): domain Bacteria; phylum Pseudomonadota; class Alphaproteobacteria; order JAAXGF01; family JAAXGF01; genus JAAXGF01. The sequence goes on from JAAXGF010000229.1 coordinate 950, forward strand.
AAGCGATGGGCGAGCTTGCTGAAAACTCTCGTACATCAATTCGGAGCAACAAATGGCACCACGTTTTCTGGAAAGCCAAAATGAACTTCGCTCCCGGTATCGCTTTCGGCACGATGACCCTGACCTCCGGTGACCGAACGCACCTACGTTCTCGATGAATAGGCCGTCATCGAAAATTCATTGAGCTGCCACAAACCAGCAACACACCCATGCGAGGTTTGCCGCTGAGGGGGATCGTATTAACCGCTCCCCATGGTGACCCCCTCGAATACAGCGCAAGTTCCCTGCGTACCCCTGGGGCCGTCCCTCGCGGCCCCGTTTTTTTGCTGGGCCAGACAAGGCGCTTCGATTGCGCCTACGGTTTGAACCGATCCCACGTTCCGGTCCCTTGCGCGGCGCGAGTGGTCGTTTTCGACAGATAAGAACAACCCGCGCCATGCCACGGGCCGAATCCGGTCACGACGAATCACCTCAGGGTGACCTTGGGCGCGGCTTCCAAAAATCAAACTTTTTACGTTTTTATCAATAGATTGAGGTTGCACTCTAAACGAAACTCTTATAAGAATCGAGTGGAAAATTCGATCCATGGGGGGTTCGATGTTCACGCGTCGCGCGACCGTTTTTGTTTTGGGATTCGTCACCTTCGGGCTCTCGGGGTGCGTTCTGCCGCCGGCAGTCACCATCGCTACCGTGATGGCCGATATCGGGAGCCTGATAACCACCGAAAAGACGACCAGCGACCATGCGATCTCATTCGTTGTCAAGGAGGATTGCCGAGTTTGGCGCGGCGTGGCGGAAGTCAGCGTGAAAGCGATCTGTTTCGACGAAGAGGAAACCTTCATCGCCGAGGCAAAACGCGTGAAGGAGCGGCTTGGCACGTCCGCGGCAAGCCTACAAGCCCAAAGGGAAGGCGATCTATTGGCGTCCTACGCTCAAGCCCCAATATCCGCCGAGTCTGACGAGCTGCTCTCGCCCGGTTTCGAGTCGGCCACCGCCGAGCCAGTCGAGGTGGCGACGCTTCGGCCAAACGCGAATCCCAACGCCGACCGCGTGGATTCCCCCCCAGATGTTTCGTCGATGGCCACCTATTTGGTCGTGGGCAGTTTTCGCGATGTGTCAAACGCGGAACGGCTGGCGGCACGTTTACCTTTGGCGTCGGTGATGCCTGCCAGGGTATCGGGTCAGCTCTTCCAAAGGGTTGTCGCCGGACCATATACCCGCGACGATTTGGACAGCGCGCGGACGCGGGCGAGGGTACAGGGCATCGAGTCCTCATGGGCTATCGATTTGTGCCGCCACAACCTAACGCCGCCCCCTTGCCAGCCCGTGGTTCTTTAATCAGCGCTCCAGATTCCGTAAATCGCGGATGAGCCTTTATCGGATGGCGGCATACTTCTTGCCGCTCGCGGTTTGGCGCGGCTACTGTGCGGCGGCCTATTCCCGCTCGGAGACGAAAACATGGCCGTCGCGCCCTGGCCAATCGGTCGCGTCAACTGGATCGGCCTGTGGACACTTTATCACAAGGAAGTTTGGCGGTTTCTAAAGGTCCCCGCCCAGACCATCGCCGCGCCCGCGGTGATGGCATTGCTGATGATCACCATCTTTTCCATAGCTGTTGGCTCGGCGGTACGCCAGGTTGGCGGCGTGCCGTATATCGAGTTTCTCTCCCCTGGGCTGATCATGATGGCAATCATTCAAAATTCTTTCGGCAACGCGTCCTCCAGCCTGATCATTTCCAAGGTGCAAGGCAATATCGTCGACCTGCTGATGCCACCCTTGAGCCCTGGCGAATTGGCCTGGGGCTTCATTCTTGGCGGGGTCACCCGCGGGCTGTTCGTCGGGGCGGTACTGCTTGTTGTTGTTGCGCCGGCCGCCGGGCTGACGCCGCGCCATCCCGAGTTCATTTTGTTGCACGCCGTGTTTGCCGCCTCCGCCTTGTCGATGCTCGGGTTAATGGGCGGAATTTGGGCGGAGAAATTCGATCATATCGCCACCGTGACCAATTTTGTCGTCACCCCTCTCGCATTTCTTTCCGGCACGTTTTATTCGATCGAGCGGCTGCCGCCGATTTGGGGTGAGATTACTCGGTTCAATCCCTTGTTCTATATGATCGACGGCTTCCGCTACGGTTTCATCGGTCACGCGGACGGCTCCCTCGGTACCGGCATTGTCGTGGTCGTCAGTGCGACGCTCACCCTTTGGGTGGCGTGCTACGTCATGTTGTCCAGAGGTTACAAACTCAAGCCGTAGAATGACGGCGCCGATTTCCATGCCCACAGTCAGGGGGTTGGGCCTGTGGACCTTGTTCGTCAAGGAGGTGTGGCGGTTTGCCAAGAACCCGGTAGGGAGCCTCATCGCACCGCTGATCACAATGTATCTGTTCCTCGCGGTTTTTTCGGCTGCGCTTGGGGACAACCTCGTCTCCGGCGCCCCTTTTCTGCCCTTCGTCGCCCCCGGGCTGATCATCATGGCGATCATGCTCAACGCCTTCGAAAACACCGCAGTGAGCGTCATGTTGTATCGAAACTATGGCGAGTTCGTCGATCTTCTGATGCCGCCCTTGAGCCCCGGCCAGGTCGCATTGGGTATGGTCGCAGGAGGCACGGCGCGCGGCCTGATCATTGGAGTCATTGCTTGGATCTCGGTACAACCGTTTGTCACCTTGGTACCCGTTCATCCGACGGAATTTCCTAGTTACGGTTC
>JAAXGF010000125.1 GCA_012267605.1 Alphaproteobacteria bacterium
ATCAGACCTGGGCAGTTACTGAAATTTTATGATAAATATCTCGTTTGGCGAAGGTCTCAAATTCACCGCGGATGATCCCAACCGGCAGAATGCTTGATTGCCCTATGTTACGCAAAAAAAGCGAATATGGGACGACGCCGTTGCCATCGGCGGCAGTGGGTATCTGTCCTGGAGTCAGGTGGACGAGTCAACCCGGGAATGAAGCTCCATCCCAATTCGGTAAAGGAATCCTTACAGGCACCCCTCGACCCCATTACCTTTCGAGGTTGGTTGTCATGATTTCCATCTGGCCTCCAGGCGATGCGTAGGCCGAACGAACTTGCCGACCTCACTTGATCCAGCTAATTTCGCCGATCCGAAAATTTGGACTCCTAACTGGCTTCGCTCGGAGTCTATGTTCGTCTCAATCGATTTTGGCGTATGACCTTAATTCTTTTTCTCGCCTTGTTGATCTGGCTCTATCTGTTGTTTCTTCGCGGTGGGTACTGGCGGGCTGAGCCTATATTTCGACAGGACCACCATGAACCGGAAACTTGGCCAACGGTGGTCGCTGTCGTACCTGCTCGCGACGAGGCTGATGTCGTTGATAGAGCCGTTCGCTCCCTCCTGGCTCAAGACTATCCCGGCGAGTTCACTGTAATTCTTGTGGACGACGGGAGTAGCGATGGCACCGGCGATGTGGTTCGTCGCTTGTCGGGAATTACACGCAAGCGATTAACGGTCATCAATGGCACCCCTCCACCCGAAGGCTGGAGCGGCAAACTTTGGGCACTAGAGCAAGGATTGCGCCATTGCCGGACGAATATTCCCGCAACGGAATTATATTGGTTCACCGATGCAGACATCTACCATCCAATGGACAATCTCCGTCGCTTGGTAGCGCATGGGTCCACTGAAGGGTATGATCTTGTCTCGTTAATGGTACGGCTTGAGTCCCGCGGATCATGGAGTTGGCTGCTGATTCCGGCTTTTGTTTACTTCTTCCAGCAGCTTTACCCGTTCCGCTGGGTTGCCGATGCTGCACGCCGTACCGCAGCGGCAGCAGGTGGATGCATATTGGTGCGCGAGAGTGCACTTCGCAATTCCGGTGGGCTGGAACGAATTCGCGGCGCGCCAATCGACGATTGTGCTCTAGCCCGCAATTTGAAGGTCGGACACGGTTACCGCCTCTGGCTAGGCTTGTCGACGAAGACCCACAGTCTACGCCCCTATCAAGGGCTTCGCGGCGTCTGGAAGATGGTCTCGCGCAACGCGTTCACTCAGTTAGGCTATTCACCGGTGAACCTCTCCCTTGCCATCATAGGCATGTTAGTGACGTATGGGGCGGGACCTATTTGCGTTATTGTCGCACTGATTACTTTGGAGCCTGCAACGTTTGCGCTTGGCGGTGCAATTTGGCTCCTCACGTCAGTCTCTTTCATGCCCACACTGCGGCTCTACGGCGAGTCTAGGTCGGCCGCGTTTTTGATGCCAATCGTGGCTATGTTTTACATGACCATGACCCTTGACTCGGCATGCCGATATTGGTGGGGCGGTGGCAACAAATGGAAGGGGCGCGTGACCGCCACGCGGCCTCGTCATCCATCGAAGGTTTAACCGCGAACGACTAATTATGCATAACGGGATTGACGATGAGAATGCCCTTGTATGCGGATTCGGTATTCGAAAAGAAATGGTACCGCCCAGGTTTTACAGATTCATCGATGGCGAACGAATGCGTTCCGCCAGGTTCCAAAGACACCTGCAAAATTTCTGGATATCCCTTGAGAGTTAACTCCTCAATCGTGGTGCCAACGTTCCGAAATTCGATCTGGTCGCCAGCTTGTACGTGGAGCCGGTTGGGACTATACGTACGCGCGCTGGAATGTACCTTGACGGTGTAAGTTTCGGCCACGGCAATAACTGGCAACATAGCCGCGCAGACAAGCGACAAAAGATGGAATGGATTAAACATCCGCTTCATGACACTTCCTCACCCTAGATTTTTTCAATTATTCCTTAATCCTAGCAGGCGACGCGCCACCTCACAATCATCAACCAGGTTCCTACAACATTCGATATGAATCCGGGCGTTGATCGGTTAATCGAGCGTGATCGTTAGAGGGCTGTTTCCCGAGGGCCAAATTCCCCGGTCAATGGCTTTGGCTCCCTCGAATAAGACGTAGCTTCGACGACCGTAATGAGGAAGTGGCCGGCTAAGCGCAGCGATGGATTCCGCGTCATTTCCGACGACGACAAGATAGGGCCGCCCGTTATCCTCTCGCGCAGCCCATGCAGCCGCAGTACCCACCAACAGCTGCGCTGGCGTCTTGGGAAGTCCGAGTTCGCCGAGAAGTTCGTTCACAGCGACCCGCGTACCGATGATGAGATGCGGCAACGTGGCCTCGCCGAGGTTGGACGTCTCGTGGACTTGGCCGATATCGAGTAAACGTTTCGCCAAAGCTCGACCCGCTTCGCGCGTCGACGTATCCGCATCGGGGAAAAAACCCACAACGTCGGCGCTTAGCATCACCTGGCGAAGAATGGGCGGGCTTTCGCCTGGTGCCAATTGCCGAAAAATTTCGAAATCGGGATCCACGCTAACCGAAATGGGGCGAGCGTCAACGTTTAGGGAAACCGGTGTTCGAGCATCAGTAAGCCGTACCCTACGCCTGAACTCGCCGACTTCCGTGGCGATTCCAACGGGGACATTCAAATCGTACGCAGGAACGGCTTGAGAAAGAACGAAGGAAACTTCGTAACCTTCCGAAACGGCGTCCACACCTATGTCGTTGATAGCCAGGTCTGGTGCGCCCTTCCGCTCAAGCCACTGTTGAAAGAACCTGTTCAGGCCACGGCCCGATGCATTTTCAAAAACTCTTTGGAGGTCGGCCCAACTGGCGGGGCGAAAGCGATATGTACGCCAAAATTCGCGAATAGCCTCGTCAAAGGATAGGTCACCGATTTCGTCCCTCAACATCAAGAAGAGGAATGCGACCTTGTTATAGCCGATGACCTGGGCAGCACCATGGTGGCGAGCGGTAAAGCTTCGAACTTTTTGATCGCGATCTGGGCCCAAAGCCGCGAAATCGCGCAACCAAGTAAGACGCTGTTCGCGACCAGCGTCCTCGCTTTCCTGTAAGCGATACGTGTAGTCGGCCATGAAGGTAGTCAGCCCCTCGGCCCAATTGCCCTTCCGCCAATCGATACCGACCCCGTTGCCCCACCAATTGTGCAACACCTCGTGGCCCAAGGATGTCTCCCGAATAAACGGGAGACGTAACACGCGTGTGCCGATGTATGTGAAGTTAGCAAACCCCAAACCCACCGGGAGGGGGCCCGAAACGACGTGAAAAGCGGGAAAGGGATAGGCACCGATCCAGGCTTCGTAGAGATCCAGATACGCCTTCGATTTCTCCAAATACGCGTCCGCCAAATGAAAAACTTCCGGATGAAAATATGTCCTGAGGCGAATAGCGCCATGGTTTTCCTCAGCAATTTCAAACGGACCTGTGACCAAAACAATCTCATCCGCCGGCAAATCATTGTGGAACGTCACCCGATACCAATCATCGGACAATTGCTCGGACGATATCCGACCCGATGTCACCGCACGCTGATCTGGCGGCGTAGCCACGTTGATCCGATAGGTAAAATGGGGCACATCCGTGATCGGGTACCAGCCAGCCCCAGCCGGCAAGAAGCTTCCCTGGGAATCCCCCATAGCTATTTCCAGAACGCCTAAACCAGGTGCCGGTACAACGGGCGCGAGTTTTCCTCGGTAGCGGATCGTGACTGTATGTTCGGGGCGCTCATCTAGCCGTACCTTCCAGCTTTTCGCCCCTGCCGCAACCGATACGATTTTGCCGTCAACCTCCATTTCCTCAAGAGTAAACTGTCGCCCCAAGGCAATTGTGAGGTCTCCGTGAGCAGAAATACGCATTTTGTCCACGGCGACCAGAGCACCCGCGTCCGGGTCCAGCTCTATGTCGATTTCGTGGTGAAGCTGGCTCACCGCGGCTAGGGAAGGCCCACCTCCAAGTACCACAAAAAGAAGCAACAGCCAGCACAAGTGCTTCATTGTTTGATTGGAAACTTTGCTATAATGTCAATGTCTTGCCCATTTCTCTTAACAACGAGTGGCAGCCAAGTTCCTGGCGCTTGACGTTGCACGATTGCAATCAATTCGCCCGTTCGCGAAACTGACAAGCCTGCGGCCCTTGCAATAACATCATCGGCCCTGATGTCTGCGTTCTGCGCGACGCTGCCGGCAATTACCTCAATGACTCGAACGCCATTCTCAGAATCGTGAATACGGACCCCCAGTCGCGGTTTCGAGCGCCTGGCGGCGTGGGGCGAGCCGTGCGCTGGCGGCGGATCCAGCCCGAATACGGCGTCCGCCAAATCCGCTGTCAAGCGCCTACAATCCCTACTCGTTTCCCAGGGGAGGAGCACCGAAACGTTGGAAACCCCAAGTTGCGCGAGCTGGCGCGGGACACCATCGCCGTGATCCAAGTGGCTGCCGATAATGCCAACGATTAATCCGACGTCCGGATCCTGTTGCGCCTCAGTGATGGTCTGGGCAAAAGCCCTATCCCACGTCAGCTGTAC
>JAAXGF010000264.1 GCA_012267605.1 Alphaproteobacteria bacterium
GAGACGGGTTAAGAACATCTTCATTTGCACTGCCGTGGTGTTTTGCGCCTCATCAAGGATTACAAAGGCGTTGGACAAGGTGCGGCCGCGCATGAAGGCCAAGGGCGCAACTTCGATGTCCCCGTTTTCCAGGCGTCTGCGCACCTTGTCGCCCGGCATCATGTCGTAGAGGGCGTCGTAGAGCGGGCGCAAATACGGGTCAACTTTGTCGCGTAGGTCGCCGGGCAGATAGCCAAGCCGTTCTCCGGCCTCGACGGCTGGCCTGGACAGAATGATGCGGTCGACGGCGCCAGCTGCCAGAAGCGCTGCCGCCATGGCGACGGCGAGATATGTTTTTCCCGTTCCGGCCGGCCCAATGGCAAACACCAGCTCAGCGCTTTGTAGTGCCGTGATATAACTCGCCTGAGTGGAAGACCGCGGAAGAACACGCCGCCTTTGCGTGGCAATAACTCCGTCCGCGTCAAGTTTTTCCGTGGATCTGCCGTGAAGCGCGAGGCGAAGTGCTGCGTCGACCTCACCGCCGTCCAGTCGCGCGCCCTCCTTGATCCGCGCGTATAAGTCGCTAAGTACACTTCGCGCCAACGCTGCGGGCCAAGGACGGCCGGAAATCACGACTTGGTTTCCACGAGTTGCCAATGAAACGCCTAACTCCTGTTCGACTCGGGCTAGATGTCGATCGTGCTCGCCAAAGAGCACGGGCAAAAGCGCATTGTCGTCGAATTTCAGGAACAGGGGTGGTTCACTAACGTCACCGGGTAAATCGATCAAGCCACGCACCTCGTGGTGGGCACCATGGCGGCCTCCTGGAGGGTGCCGGCCAAACCGTGGCCGCGATCTTCGCTGATGCGAACATTGGCGACCCGGCCAACAACCGTGTCCGGCGCTGCGACGTGCACCATTTGCCCATAGGGGCTTTTCCCACGCTGCTGGCCGGGGTGACGACCCGCTCCCTCGAACAACACCGGTACGACGCGACCGACCATGGCCGCGTTGAAATCCTCTTGCTGCATGTCTAGAATGGATTGCAGAGCACGCAAGCGTTCTGCCTTAACAACTTCCCGCACCTGCGGTTTCTCGGCCGCCGGGGTTCCCGGCCTGGTGCTATAGCGGAAGGAATAAGCTTGCGCGTAACCGACCTGCCGTACGAGCGATAGAGTGGCGTCGAAATCCTCATCCGTTTCGCCGGGAAAACCGACGATGAAATCACCGCTTAGGGCAAGATCTTCACGCGCCGCGATCAGTCGCTCGACCAGGCGAAGATATGATGCCCGATCGTGACGGCGATTCATCGCAGCGAGAATCCTATCCGAACCCGACTGAGCGGGTAGGTGCAGAAATGGCATAAGCTGGGGCACCAAACCATGGGCGGCAATGAGATCGTCAGCCATGTCGCGTGGGTGGGACGTTGTGTACCGAATTCGCCAAAGCCCATCCAGCTCGGCCAAAGCGCATATTAGACGACCCAAGCTCCAGTCGGTGCCCCTGGGACCCTCACCATGGAAGGCGTTAACATTTTGGCCGAGCAATGTAATCTCCCGCGCGCCACGGTTGATCAGCCGTCGGGCCTCAGCGAGGATTTCCGCAACTGGGCGCGAAAATTCCGCGCCTCGCGTATAGGGAACGACACAAAACGTGCAAAACTTGTCACATCCTTCCTGCACTGAAAGGTAAGCCGAGATACCACCACCACTCGATTCTTCGGGCAAGTGATCGAACTTGGACTCAACCGGAAATTCCGTATCGCGCACTTTTCCCACCGCTGCGCGCTTAATGAGTTCCGGCAAACGATGGTACATTTGGGGCCCAAACACGACATCGACAAAGGGTGCTCGCCGCTGCACTTCGGCGCCTTCAGCTTGTGCGACGCATCCGCCGACAGCGATGATCAGGGACGGCTCGCGTTCCTTATACCGGCGTAAACGACCCAACTCGGAGTACACTTTTTCCGCCGCTTTCTCGCGAATATGGCACGTGTTGAGCACAACTATGTTCGCGTCCCCCGGGTCCTCCACGCGACGATAGCCTTCAGCCACCAGAGAATCCGCCATGCGAGCGGAGTCGTAGACGTTCATCTGGCAACCGTAGGTCTTAATAAAAAGTTTTTTAGTCAAAGCCACGCGCCGTCGCGCACCACGACCTTCCCGTCAAAATATACACGCTCAGCGCGCATCCGAATGTACATCCGGTTCGTCATTCGCGCTCTTGTTGTTCGATGAAAATTTAACACCGGTCCCGCCAGAGTCAAGTTGGGGTCCCTTGCGGCCCAGCATTTGTGTCGGCTGGACGACCATGCAGTGCCGTCGAAACGCCAGACGCAATGACCTTTCGGCAATACTCACTGAGCGCCTTTCGCGATTCGAAGGCAGCGATAGTAACCGGCGGAAAAAATTGCACAACCACCGTGGTGCGGCCCAGGCCGGCGACCCGCAGAAGATGGGCCGCCATCTCCATATTGCCGTACCAGGCGAAGAACGGGCGCATACGGCGCTCCAGAGGCAAGCCATTGAGGTGGGTGTAAGCCACGCCAACAGGTTGCACGGTCAAAGGAGATCCGTTCACCGGCTTCTCGGCGACGCTCAAAAAACTGCTGCGAAAGCGCAATACGCGAATGCCGTCATTGCTTGTCCCTTCGGGAAAAAGAATCAGGTTGTCACGGGATTCGAGTCGACCGATCAAGACGTCTCTCTCGTCGGCCACGTCGCGAGATCTTCGGGCAACGTAAACAGTACGCTGAAGTTTCGACATTGGCCCGAAGACTGGCCAATCCGCGACTTCCTTTTTTGCGACGAAACATCCCGGGATAACGGCACCCAACACCATTATGTCAAGATAAGACGAATGATTCGATACAAAGAGCGTTGGGCGAAGGTGGGAAATCTCGCCAACACGCTGTATGGAAAAGCCGATGATGCGACAAGATACCCGCCAATATACCAGCAATGTATGTCCAGCAATCCCACGGTGAACTGTATTAGCGAGCAATTGTATGGGAATGAAGAGGAGCGTCCAGCACCCATATACGCCTAGTCGGAAAAGAGATTTGGCGGTAAATTTGGCGGCGCGCTTGGTATCGCGACGGATCACCCTGGAACAGCCTCGCTGGCGCCACTTTCGTACCGGTGGCGATATTTTTTTGACACCTGATCGAGCTTTGCCACCATGCAAACATCGATGGTGTGAAATTGCCGATCGATGACAGCGCCGTCGCCGATCAGGCCTCCAGCGCGCAAATACCCTTTGATGAGTGGTGGCAATTCGGTCCATGCGGCACGCGGATCAATGTTCGCGTCCGGCATGCGATTCATGTCCGTGTAATGTGCGGGTAAGGCGCGCGGCCGCAATTCTGCGGGTGCCCGAAAGCGATGATGCAAATAGGCTAGTTGAGTCGCCACTGCTTCGATGTCCGTTCCCGGGAAACTTGCGCAGCCGAACATCAGTGCGACGCCGTGGGCTCTGACATAGGCGCCAATACCGCGGAATAGTAACTGTATTGTGGCCCGGGTGCGGTAGCGCGAATCGACGCACGACCGCCCCAATTCGACGATCTCGCCGGGGACGCCCGTAATTTTTTCGATGTCGTATTCGTTCTCCGAGTAAAAATGTCCTTCGGAAATCGAGCGGCGCAATAGGCGATAAGTGCCAACAACCAGTGCTGAACCGGAACCGTGGTCGATCACCAGCAAATGGTCGCAGCGATCATCAAATTCGTCGAAATCCCTCCCGAGGGCTACCATTTCGGTGCTGGGGCGAGCACCCATTTCTTCGTAAAAGACACGGTAACGTAATGCTTGGGCGGCGGCGACATCCGCCGGCGAAGCGGCCAAACGGGCCTCCAACGCACCAACTTTCAGACTCTCAATCTTCTTGGTTCCCGCCAGCATTAACCGCACACCCACCGGTTCCCAACCCAGATTTGTGCGCTAGGGCCGAGACGACAGTGATACGCCACGACTCATTCGATTCCGTGCTGTTCCTTTTCCGGTGCCGTTCCCTTGCCCATTTTAATCCTTTGATCGCAGACGAACGCCGTAAAGGGCAAGTCGGTGATCGACAAGTCGATATCCAAGTTTTTCGGCGACCTGACGCTGGAGTTTTTCGATTTCCTCGCTCTGAAATTCAACCACCTCACCGCTATCAAGGTCGATAAGGTGATCGTGGTGAGTTTCGGGAACTTCCTCGTATCGCGAACGGCCATCTCGAAAATCGTGGCGTTCGAGGATGTTGGCCTCTTCAAACAGCCTTACGGTTCGGTAAACAGTGGCCAGGCTAATGTGCGGGTCGAGCTGGGCGGCACGTCGGTAAACTTCTTCGGCGTCTGGATGATCGCGCGATTCCGACAAGACCCGCGCAATCAACCGACGCTGCTCGGTCATTTTCATGCCCTTCGTCATGCATAATCGTTCAATTCGTGACATCATCGCGATCAACTTAGCTTATCGACTGGCTGCCATGAAGCTAGCCAGCCACTCACGAGAGTGTCATTTCCGACGAGTGCGTCTTCGCGACTTTGTTCCAAGGCCGATTTTCTTGGCCAGCGAGCTTCGCTGCGCCGCGTAATTTGGAGCCACCATTGGATAATCTGCAGGCAGCCCCCAACGATCCCGATACTCATCGGGCGTCATCCCGTATGCCGTCTTTAGATGGCGTTTCAACATCTTCAATTTTTTGCCGTCTTCGAGGCAAACGATATAATCTGCGGTAATCGACCGCTTGATTGGTACGATCGGCTGCGGTCGTTCGCTCTGACTCGACGATTTCGACGATAATCCTGCGAGAGACACAAAAACCTGATTGATCAATTTCGGAAGCTCTGCGGAAGAAAGCTTGTTGTTCGACAAATGGGACACCACAATTTCTGTGGTCAATAAAAGCAAATCTCCAACCCGGGATTGGTTCGCCATCGGCTCCACCATTAACGTTGTCCTTTGTTGAAAAGAGACATGTCCATAATATATATGAATTGACGAACGGGTGGCAAATTGAAAAGCGTAAAAAACATCAAAAAATTGCCAGGCTTCAAAAAATCGCCGGGCAACAATACGTTCGGTGATGGAAAAGACGACTACGACTACTCACTGGATATCACGTCGGAAGTTTGCCCTTTAACGTTCGTCAAGACCATACTCTTAATCGAGCGAATGGAGAGTGGCCAAACGGCTGAAATACACCTTGCTGCCGGCGAGGCTGTGGACAATGTACCCCGCGCGGTGAAAGAGCACGGACACCAGGTGCTTGAACTCCATCCCGAGTCCCCGGATGTTTTCCGTATGCGGGTACGGAAGAGTTAGCGGCAAATCGCGTAAAACGTGGAATAAGAAAGAACCCATCCTCAGAGATCGACCATAGCTGGGGTGTGAGTAATTCGTTTTGGTTGGTGCGGGCGCAAACTTTTCTTAGGACGCAGGCGGCAGGGCACATTTAATCGTCCATGCGCTGGTTGCCCCACGATTGTGCCGATAGTATCCTGGCCGGTGTCCTACGGTTAAAAATCCGAAGCATCGGTACAAGTTGAGTGCCGCCCAATTGTTCTCGGCCACTTCTGCAAACATCGCTACGGCACCGGCATTGGTCGCATGATCCAACGCTGCCACGAGAAGCGCCGACCCGATGCCACGCCTTCGGTCTGTTGGCTGTACGCCAAAAGACAACAGCTCGCACTCGTCGGCTGCGCCCCGGCACAGTATGAAACCGGTTGGCGATGTACCGACTCGGGCGAGAAAACCGAAGGCACCAGGGGAGGTTAGTAGGTGTCGAAGGGAATCCCGACCCCAAGGCTGATCAAGACAGCGTTCGTTTAGATCCTCTAGGGCAGCGAGGTCGAGGTCGGTGGCCCGTGCAATTTGAATCACGGCCGACAAATATTTCTTGGAACTCGCGCCCCTGGAGGGCGCAAATACATCGGCGACGGGGGCTTGTTGGGCAAGGGGTGTCCGCGTCCGCCATACCGCCGCGCACAAAGATCCGCTACGGCAGCGGCGTCCGGCAACCCCGGCGGAGTGCCGCGTTTCACCTTGATACCGTGCTGTTGCAGCGCCGTGGCCAAGGTCCCAGCGCCAGTTCCTGCCAAATACCATGTCTTCCCGGCCGGCCAGTTTGCAGCGATTTCCTCCGCGGGTCCGGTCTCCGGTGGGCCCGCCGGTTCCATATCGGCATGAAATGCTTGGACGTAAATTTCGCCTCGGCGTGCATCCAATGCGGCGATTAACCTTGCCCCAGATCCCCTCGCGGGCGGCTCGTCCAAATCTGCAGCTAGCCATAAATCGTGAGCGCTGGCTTCGAATGTCGTGATCCCTGCCACAGGCAGGTCCCCAGCGAGGGCTAGTCCGCGTGCCGTCGCTAGACCTACTCGAAGTCCGGTGAAAGTGCCCGGTCCAACGGTGGTGGCGAGAAGATCCAGCGCCGTGAACTCCGTATCCGCAGCGTCCAACACTTCTGTGATCATCGGTACGAGCCGTTCCGCGTGGCCACGGCCGATGATTTCAAATTGGCGGGCGCGAATCACGCCGTCGAAGCAAACGGCGGCTGAACAGGCGGTACTAGAGGTATCCAGGGCGAGAATTTTCATAATAGGAATCCGTTAACAACCCTGTCCCCTGCTATATTCGATCGGTAGGGAACCATATCGATATTCTCGGCCGGATTTTTTCGCTGTCTCGCGGCGCTTGTGCGTTTCGCGGCGAAGCCGAAGAATGGAAACATCGCTATGATCGGTTGGAGCAGCCTCGAGCGGATCAAAATGTCATGGGCCTCGATTGTTTTGGCCATTGCACTACTCGCCCTATCGGCCATGCCCACGCGGGGCGAAGTCGGGTCTGCCGTCATCCTCATGTACCATCGCTTTGGCGCCGCGGCGACACCTTCCACCAACATTAGGCTGGACCAGTTCGATGCGCACCTTCAAGCATTGGCGACCGGCGGCTACAGGGTGCTACCCGTGCCGGACATTGTTGCGCGTCTAAAACGGGGTGAAGGCCTGCCAGATTTCACCATCGGAATTACCATCGACGATGCCCATGTGTCAGTCTACCGCGAAGCCTGGCCCCGGTTACGCCGCGCCGGCTTTCCGTTCACTCTTTTTGTCGCCACCGATCCGGTCGACGCCGGGCACGCTAATACGATGAATTGGGACGAAATCCGTGAACTCTCGCGGTCCGGGGTGACTATCGGTAACCACGGCGCCGCCCACCGACACATGTTAACTCTACCGAAAGCAAAAAACGTAGTGAATATCCAGCGTGCAAGTCGCCGTATCGAAGAAGAAACCGGCACGAATCCTACGCTGTTTGCGTATCCGTATGGCGAATTCGACCGCGACCTTCGCGATCGGATCAAGGGTAAGGGGTTCGAAGCCGCATTCGGCCAACATTCGGGCGTGGTGCACTTCCAAAGCGACTTTTTTGGCTTGCCGCGCTTCGCTCTAAACGAACAATTCGCCGATGCCGACCGATTCAGTTTGATCACTCGTACCTTGCCCTTGCCTGTCGCCGAAATCACGCCAACCGATCCGCTGCTAGCCATAAACCCGCCGCTGTTCGGATTCACTGTTGCCAAACAACTGGCAAATCTATCGGAAATCGCGTGCTATGCGTCCGCTGGCGGTGAAGTGGTTACGGAACGGCTTGGCGCCCGTCGCATTGAAGTTCGCTTCTCCGAACCGTTTCCGACTGGCCGAGCACGAGTCAATTGTACGCTACGCGATGCCGGCGGGCGCTGGCGCTGGTTCGGTACACAGTTTGTCGTTCCGTAGGTGTCATGCCAAACGGTGAAAGGCCCACGAATACCGTAGATCTCACTTCGGGCTGTTGGAATATTCCGCTCGGTACCCAGCTAGGCTGGCGGTACTCCCTGGGAGGCCTCCTCGGTGGCCAAGCGCGACTGATCAAATCGCGTCAAATCGTTAACTCGAATGATGGCTTGTATGGTCTTGACGTAGGCGGAGCCCCGTTCTGAATAGCGCGTCAACGTTGCGGCTAAAGCCAATCCGCCCATATCTCGGTTCTCAGCACGCAAGCTCGCCCGCCGGTCACGAAACCCCTCGTAGGCTGGGTGGGAATTCAAATTGCGCATGTAGGACGCGACCGAATCGTGCAGCACGGCAAACGCCTTTATTACGTGACGTTTTCCCACGTCCCGTCGCGCGGGGATCAACCCGGCACCTTCATTGAACGTATACTGGCCGAAAATAGCGTTTCCTTCACGCGCGAACCTGGAGGTTCCCCATCCCGACTCTTCCGCTGCTTGGGCCAGCGCCAGCGACGGTGGAATTATATCGACGCGCCGTAACAAGGCATCGAAATCAGCGTGAGCCACGCCGTAGCGGGCGGCTAACCGCGCCAACCAAAACTGATCCCGTGGGGTTAATCCCAGGCCCTCAGTTAGCCACCGATCGCGCATCGCTAATATGGCCTGGCGATCCGCGGTGATGGATTCGTTTGCTCTTAAGACCAGGGGCAATAGGGAACGATTAAATATCCGCTTACGTTCGTCCGCCGATTCCAGGCGATGAATGTGCTCGGGAAATGCACCAGGAAAGTGACGGGGCACCACGGTTGTGCCATCTGAATCGGGGGCATCCCATGAATCGATGCTCGCCATATCATATGGTTCATGAGCAACGGCGTTAACCTTGTGAATCGGCAAAATCGAGAAAATCGGCTCTTTGTGCCGCACGGCATTTCCGCTGGCGGGCGCGATGGTGGACAACGGCGGAACTGACGATTCCAAACCCTGCATTAGAGGTCCCACAGTGAGGTTCGATTCGACCGCAACTCTCGGCGCGAAAAATACGTTCTTGTGGCTTGGAAATGCTTGCCCCACAAGAACTGCGGTAGCGACCGCTAGAACACTTGCGACGACCCGTTTTTGATGACTTCTTCGACTGAGATTTTTCATAGCCATGAAACGTCCGATTGCTATCCTAATTTATGCGTTCTGAGATCGCGTTAGGCGGGTCTGATTGTACCGCGAAGTTCCCGAAATAAAATCTGCGCGGCTGACCAAAAAAATCGTTTTGAAAACGATGCGAAAAACACCAACTTTCTCAATGACCGAAGATTTCTTGAAGCGTAAAACATTCATTTTTAGGCACCGAGATAAACGTCGGTTACACGGCCCAATTTCGACCGTTCTCCCGCCCATGGGAATCTCTCGAACGAGACTAACGCGACGATATTTTTAGAACCTGGTTGCGGTTCCTATTTAACTAACGATTTCAGCCAGTTACGGAAGTGGTCAAAACATCCTATTCGACATTGTCGAGAAGCTCTAACCAGCATTTCACCGGATTTAGCCGTCAAAAACCTCTCCGTTTTCCAGCACTGAATTCGTAGCTATCACTATTCGGAATTGCGTGCTCTTTCTGAAGAACCTTGCAAACCGATTTCGCCGTTGTCGGTGTCTTCCCCGTTCGAAAAAAATTGCTTCTCTCCCGGCGCCGTTTCCCATCGTCGAGGGAATCGAATCGCCATATATAAAGTGAAGAAATTTTCTCCGGAAATCAAGGCTAATTGAGTCGATTTTTTTTGACCCATTTGCGTGGGCGTTTTCGACGATGATTTTGGTCGATTTTTTTGCCGGATTTTTGCGGTGTTTTTTCGCTGTGGAATCAGTCGCTTTTATGGTGAATCGATGGCGGGAATTTTATGTCAAGCTAATGATTTGGTCGTCGGTTAAATTGCCCGGTACGATGGTTAGCGGTATGCGTAAACTGCCCGCTAATTCTCCGGCCAACCAGGAGATAAGCTCACCGTGAGCAGCTGTCGGAGGGGAAGCGCCGACGACCAAGGCGTTGATCCCCGTATCCTCTTCCAGCAACGCTAGAATCTGTTCTCCTAGTTCGCCGTCGCGGACAAATAGCTCCGGCATGATTCCGGCCCATTCGTTGACCTCAGCCGCAAGATCCTGAAGCAGCTTTTCGGTTTCCTCGCGGCGTTCTTTTTGCATCGCGTCCTCGACCGCCATCCAATGCTGAAATTCCGCCGGTGGAATGACGTGCAGCAATGCCACGCGGCCGCCAGTGTTCCGAGCCCGCATACAAGCGAATCGAACGGCGACTTTTGATTGATGACTTCCGTCCACACAAACCAAATACTTTAGCCCGCCAACAACGCGCTTAGGTTTCCTGGCCATCTTCGTTATACCTTTCGGAAAAGGACGCTGGCGAACCAACCCGCTGCTAAGGCGAAAACCACGGCGACAGCGCCGTAGGAGGCCGGGTGCCGATGGGCATGCAAAAATACGGCGGCACCGAACCCGCTTTTTCGCACTGCCAAGGGGGTAATTTCCGAGGTTACGACCTGTCCGTCTTTAATCAAGTAAACCTCAGCCGAATAGGGTCCCGTGGGAACGTTCGCGGGGAAACGGATGGATGTACGAAATAACCGTTCACCAACGAACGTCACCGGCTGGATGTCTACGGGATATAGTTGCTTTCGTTGCATGTTTTTGACAAGCGCGTCTCGAAACGCCGCGTGGGATGTCTCGGTAGGCGCATCAACCGCGTCGAGCCTGAGATTCGGCACGCCAATCTGCGCGAACGCAAGCTCCGCTTCGGCGTTCATTTGTTCGAGCGGTCGATTTGCAGCCAATGCATAGTATCCCGGGACACCCGCAAATTCCACGGCGTCGGTGTGGACCCATACTCCGGCCACACGTTCCTTGCGCCGCATTACGACGTCGCTGTGCGGTCCGCGAATGACGACGACCACATCGCCCGTGCCGTCGGTTGTACCGAAGAGCAGGAGATCAACACCAGTGAAGTCCGGCGTAATCGCAATCAAATGACTGGATAGATCGGCAACCAGAGTTTCCGCGACATCTTGCGCCACCGCCACGTTCACGGTGAACACCATTCCCATGATCGACGCAATTGCGCGCGCGGAGTATCGCGGGATCAAAATCATGGGGTCCTGAAAATTGGCGACAGTGTGAACATCTCCTCGGGGGTCGCGACCAATCCGTACAGAAGCTTGGCGGTGACGACGAGTACCAGGAGCGCGAGCAGAGCGCGGAGTTGTTCCCCACGCAGCAGGGTGCCAATTTTGGATCCATACTGGGCACCGACAACAGCCCCTAGCAACAGCAGCGCGGCCAAAACGATGTCGACTGTTTGATTGTTGTACGCGTGTAGAAACGTCGCGCTGGCGGTGACGAAGACGATTTGAAATAGCGACGTACCAACGACTACCGATGTCGGCATGCCAAGGATGTAAATCATCGCGGGCAGCATCACGATTCCGCCGCCGACCCCCAATATGGCAGCCAAGACGCCGACCACAAAACCGATTGTCAGCGGAAGCAAGGCGCTGATGTAGAGCTTCGATTTGCGAAACCGCATCTTCAGCGGCAATCCGTGTACCCAAGTATGGCGGCCAGCGCCGCGCGGTGCAGCGCGACCGTGTTCGCGGTGCAACAGCGTACGTATGCTCTCCACCAACATGAGGGTGCCGATGATGGCGAGAAAGACCGTGTAGCCCAACTCGATGACTAGGTCGATTTGGCCGATTTGGCGCAATACGAAAAAAAGCCAAACGCCCAGCGCCGAACCCGCCATACCGCCAGCCAGTAGGACTGAACCCATTCGAAAATCGACATTGCCACGGCGCATATGCGCGAGAAATCCCGACGCCGAGGCGGCCACCACCTGGTTCGCCTCGGTGCCGACGGCGACTGCCGGGGGAACGCCGAGGATGATGAGAAGCGGCGTCATGAGAAATCCGCCGCCGACGCCGAACATCCCGGATAGTAGGCCAACCCCCGCGCCCATGCCGAGTAGCAGGAAAACGTTGACCGACATTTCGGCGATGGGCAAATAGATCTGCATGGATTGATCGTTGTGGCCGGGTTAGTGCTAACCCCTTGTTCTGCGCCGAGCATCGCGCGCCGGCAAGTCCCCTTTGCCCATGGGGCGAAAAATTTATCGATTCAGTGTCATTAACCGTGAAATTTTGGGCGAACCTGGGGATTTCTTGGCCAACCTTGGCGGTTTAACCCGGATGCAATAGACCGATGATGTTCTTGATATCCCGCAAATTTCGGTTGGCGATAGCGGCGGCACGTTCCGCACCGGTTCGCAGAACACCGTCCACATAGCCAGGATCCGCGGCCAAGCGTTTCATCTCTGCCGTTATCGGCCCCAGAACCGAGACCGCGAGGTCGGCCAATGTCTGTTTAAACGCCGAAAACTGAGCGCCCGAAAATCGTTCGCAAGCGTCCGCCAATTTAACGTCTGCCAGAGCCGCATAAATACCCAGCAAATTCAACGCTTCTGGCCGCTCTTGACAATCAGTTGGCGTATCCGGCAAGGGATTTGGATCGGTCCGCGCCTTGCGTATCTTGAGGGCGATGGTGTCGGCATCGTCGGTCAAATTGATGCGGGAATAATCGGAAGCGTCCGACTTGCTCATTTTTCGCTCTCCGTCGCGGAGGCTCATGACCCGCGTCGCAACACCAAGAATTTGTGGCTCGGGAAGGGGAAAGTAATCGACCCCATATGTTCGGTTGAATGCGCCGGCAATGTCTCGCGAAAGTTCCAAATGCTGTTTCTGATCCTCGCCAACCGGCACATGGGATGCCTTGTATAGCAAGATATCGGCAGCCATAAGGACGGGATAGGCATAGAGTCCGAGGACGGCAGATTCTCGGTCCTTACCCGCCTTTTCCTTGAACTGGGTCATTCGGTTGAGCCACCCCAGCGGCGTGTGACAGGCCAATGCCCAGGCGAGTTCGCAATGCGCTGGAACGGCGCTTTGATTGAAAATAATACTGCGTTCGGCATCGATACCCGAGGCAATAAAAGCCGCGGTTACCGAACGCGTTTGTTCTCGCAGGTGCGCCGGATTTTGGGACTGGGTGATGGCGTGCAGATCGACGATGCAGTAAATGCAATCGAAAGACTCCTGCAGGCCGACCCAGTTGCGGATGGCACCAAGGTAGTTCCCAAGGTGGAGGTTCCCAGTCGGTTGTACGCCCGAGAAAATTCGCTTCATGGAAAAGTCCCTGCGTTGACCCCGGGCCCGCCGTTGCCCTCCACTGCGAGGGAGAGGGTTGCGACCATATCGCCCGCTCCTGCCGTTCTCGTCAAGCGCTAGTCCTCATCCCCGGCGTCGCAATTTCCGCGGAAACTCGGTCAGATTGGTGGCGCCAAGCAGGTGGGCGGCGAGCGCAAATACGGACAAGCCCCCGACTACCAAGGCCGCCAATGCCGTCGCGCGAGTCACTTCACCGCCAGCAAATGCGTCAGCCAGACCGACAACGGCGAGCTCCAGGGCGACCGCCATGACCGCGCTGGCCGCGAGGATCCGCAACAGGCGTTGCTGCAATCGGGTGTCGAAGTCGAACATTCCGCGTCGCGACAAACCCCAGGCCAACAGACCGGCGTTGACCCATGCGGAGATCGCCGTAGCCAAGGCGATGCCGACGTGAGCAAGGGGAATCATTAAGGCAAGGTTGAGGGCTAGGTTAACGAACAGGGCGACGACGGCGTATTTCACCGGCGTGGCGGTATCGCCACGGGCGTAATAGCCCGGCACCAATACTTTGACGAGAACGTAGGCGGGTAGACCGAGAGCATAGGCGGCCAGTGCCCACGCGGTTCGCGATACCACGTCCGGCGTGAATGCGCCGCGACCAAATAACCCGTCGACGATGGGATGGGCTGCGACGACCAATGCCGCCGCGGCCGGAATTGTCAGTAGTAGGCAGAACTCCACGGCCCGGGACTGGCTATCCTGCGCGCCGGCTGTGTCGCCGGCCGTCAGTTGTCGGGACAACAACGGCAACAGCGCCGTACCCAGGGCCACGCCGATCACACCCAGCGGCAATTGGTTGATCCGGTTTGCATAGTAGAGGAAGGAAACCGAACCGCTTGGCAGCAACGAGGCGATGATGATGTCTATCAGCAAATTGAGCTGCACCACGCCGGCTCCCAACGCCGCTGGCAACATGATACGCAAAAGCCGACGCACGCCCGGCGTGAGGCGGGGGCGCGGCAGCCGGGGCAGAATCCCGGCGCGATGGCAAGCGGTGACCAACCAGAGGAATTGCACTACGCCGGCCACGGCGACACCCCAGGCGAGAGCGTGACCGGGCGTGGGGGTCAGCCGCGCAAGCCCAAGCAACGCGCCGATGAGACAAATGTTGAGCAGGATGGGCGTAGCTGCCGCTGCGGCGAAGCGGCCCATGGCGTTCAGCACCCCGCTGAACAACGAAACCAACGAAATGAACAGGAGGTACGGAAAGGTTGCGCGGGTAAACTGAACGGCGAGATCGAACTTAGCGGGATCCTTGGCGAAACCGGGGGCTAGACCAAGCATAACCCACGGCATTGCGAGCTGCATCGAGACCACGAGCACGAGCAGGGCCCACAACAGTACGCTGAGCGCCTCGCCGGCGAAAATTTTCGCCGCGACCGGGCCCCGTCGCGAAAGAAGGCCGGAGAAGAGCGGCACGAAGGCGGCGTTGAATGCGCCCTCGGCGAACAGGCGGCGAAAAAAATTTGGCAGCTTAAAGGCGACGAAAAAGGCGTCTGCAACCGGACCGGCGCCGAGAATCGCGGCGAGTAGAACGTCGCGCAGAAAACCGAGCAACCGGCTGATCATTGTGAAACCGCCTACCGTGGCGGCCGAACGGACGAGAGTCATCGGTGAAAGGTGTAGTGGAATTGGCGCCGGTGCGAAAGGGAGGGCACCGCAAAGCGGGTAGGAATGGGCGAAGCGCGTATTGTTGAGCGGCGAGGCCCTGCTTTTTATTGAATTCTTGTATTGAATGGGCGTCGCGTTGTCGATTAGCTACGCGGCGAGAACCTTTATCGTCGGTGGAGAGCGTTGTATGCGCAAGATTTATGTTCTCTGCATGGGAATTGCGTTCGCTGCTCTGACTGTGCCCGCCGGGCTCGGAAAAGAGGTCAAGCAGGACGGACGTGGTTACATCTTTGACCAACAAATGGAGTGGAGTATCGAGCGTGGACTGGAATGGGATCCTCACCAAATAACTATTCCGCGCATGATGACCTGGGCTGAATACGATGAGAAATGCCCGGAAAAAGCCGAGGAGTCTCAGGGTGTTTGCGAAATGCCGCGCAATTTTTGCGCTGTGATTGTGCTGCTGTGTAAATCGTGTTGTTACGATGGCCAGGGCAACCTGGAAAAGGAAACCTCACAGCCTTGCGGAATTTGCTCGCAAGTGTACATCGGTTTTCCGTGGTAATGGCCAACGCCATGAACGTGTTAGGCGAGCGATCCAACAAAACTTTGGTCATTCGAATTGTCGCTCGAATTAGAGTCTGCGTCGTGTCGTACGTGGGTATTACACGGGTGCCGAACTATAAGGAATCCACAGATTTTCCCCAATGTCTTCCACAACGGCTGGGAATTTGGGACGGGAATTCGCTGGCTGCAGGAAGCAAACCCTTGTACATATTTGCTAGTGAGGTAGGGGTCTAATGGCTACGGCGGTTGCCCAATCCGTATCAGAAATTGACGCGTGGAAGTCGCGGCTGACCGAGATCGTGCGCAACGAATCGTTCATACATGGACGCGAGATTCGTTTGGCCTCGGGCCGTACCAGCAATTTCTACTTTAATTTGAAACCGACGATGCTGGCGCCCGAAGGTGCCAAAATCATCACCGATCTCATACTAAATTTGTTGCGCGGCGCAAATATCGACTATGTCGGTGGCCTCGCGGTCGGTGCCATCCCGCTGATCGCGAACGTCAGTTTGGCGAGTGCGGATACAGGCCGACCCACCCCAGGGTTTTTCGTGCGAAAAGTTAAGAAAATTCACGGCACCAAACTCGGCATAGAAGGACTGCGAGATCTCACGATTTTGGCGGGCAAAACAGCGGTTATTCTCGACGATGTCACGACGACTGGCGGTTCCGCACTGTCCGCGGTCGAGGTGGTGCGTGCCGAAGGCTGTGCCGTGCATAAGGTAATCACTGTGGTCGATCGAATGGAAGGTGCGGCAGAAAATTTGAGCAAACACCACCTAACCCTTGTGCCACTGCTAACAGCAGAGGATTTCTCGGTCTGACAGGCCATGAGTTAGTCCAAGTGAGCAAACGACGACAGGCGATATCCGTTTGCGCAAGAGTACCTTTTCTTTAGGTCCATCGATCCGTCCCGACGATTTCGCGAGCTGTGACGTGCGAGCAGATAGCCGTACGAAATTCGTGTTTGATGCTCGGCGTGGTCGTGGCCTTGATAAAGCCCTGCCCTCTTGAATAAGTTGGAGACCTCTAAATACTCT
>JAAXGF010000302.1 GCA_012267605.1 Alphaproteobacteria bacterium
AGTTGCGGAAGTCGGGCTAGGGCGACGTTTGGCGCTCTTATGGCGATCATGGGACGCGCCTTTTGGCGTCTTTTGGGCGCCCACCGCGCGCGCAGCGGAGATCATGTGGACGGATGGCGGCGGATGGGGAACAAGTGGGAGCGGGATGGTTATCGCTTCGCCGCTCCGACCCCCAGAGATCTCTTAGCTTCTCAGTTGTCGAACTTTGCGCCCACACCCGACCTGGTCGTCCATGCGGATTTTACACCGAGCGCTCAGGAACGGCGCAGCCAATGGGCGGATGTGGCGGACGAGTTGCAAGGATTGATGCAGGCGGATTTTTCCGGCTATCTGCCCGAAGACATATTGGTCAAACTCGATCGCGCGAGCATGGCGGTTAGCCTCGAGGCCCGCTGCCCCCTTCTCGATGCACGCGTGGCCGAATTCGCATTCCGCCTTCCGAACGTCATGCGCCTGGATCGCCAAGGCGGGAAGCGCATCTTGCGTGACGTGCGGGCTCGCTACGTGCCTCCCCAATTAACGGAACGGCCGAAGCAAGGATTTTCCGTGCCTGTCGCCGACTGGCGTCGGGGACCGCTACGCGACTGGGCGGAAGACTGCCTCGACGAATCGCGGCTCAAACGCGAAGGCTGGTTTAACGCGTCGGATGTACGGCGACTGTGGTCCCAGCACCGCAGTGGCTTTCGCAAACACACAAAATTTATTTGGTCCGTGTTGGTGTTCCAACGGTGGTGCGACGAGTACCTCTGAGAAAGTTTTTTGCTGAATTCCTTGCGATAATCACGTTGAGTTTGAGACAGTTTCGCTAGCTTGCGGCACTGTCCGGATGCTTGCCTTTTCGGGTGGACCAACACGAACTCTCGCGCAGGCGGAAATATTTGGCCGCGTAGCCTATTCCCTTGGCAAAAGTGTTCGTCAGGAGTTCGCGTTTACGTCAGATTACAGCACCTTGTTAGACTCTACTAATTCCTTGAGCTCATCGGTACTGCGGTAGATTTCACCGCCGCCACGCCGGAATTCCTCGGCCATTTGAGCCATTCCCGATTCGGCAAATTCCCGCACGTCCTGAGAGATTTTCATCGAACAAAACTTGGGTCCGCACATGGAGCAGAAGTGAGCCACCTTATGTGCTTCCTTAGGCAGAGTTTGATCGTGGAACGCGCGCGCGGTTTCAGGGTCTAGCGACAGATTAAATTGATCTTCCCAGCGAAACTCGAAGCGCGCCCGGCTCAAGGCGTCATCCCGTTCGCGGGCGGCTGGGTGGCCCTTGGCCAAATCGGCTGCATGGGCCGCAATTCGGTACGTAATGACCCCTGTCTTAACGTCATCCCGATCGGGAAGTCCCAAGTGCTCCTTGGGAGTCACGTAGCACAGCATGGCGGTACCGAACCAGCCGATCATCGCCGCGCCAATACCGCTGGTAATGTGATCATAGCCTGGAGCAACGTCAGTAGTTAGTGGCCCGAGCGTGTAGAACGGGGCCTCACCGCACTCCCTGAGCTGCTTGTCCATGTTTATCTTGATCTTGTGCATGGGTACGTGGCCGGGACCCTCGATCATCACTTGGACATCCTTCTTCCAAGCGACG
The DNA here is from genome assembly GCA_012267605.1 of Alphaproteobacteria bacterium. GTDB lineage: Bacteria > Pseudomonadota > Alphaproteobacteria > JAAXGF01 > JAAXGF01 > JAAXGF01. The sequence goes on from JAAXGF010000302.1 coordinate 1,589, forward strand.
CGTGTCAGTTCCCCAAGGGTTTCAAGCTCGGCGAACTGCGCCTCGTCGTTGGCGTCAGCGATTGAACCAGGGCGCAATCCGTCGCCTAGAGAGAAGCTGACGTCGTAGGCGCGCATGATGTCGCAAATTTCTTCGAAATGGGTGTAGAGGAAACTCTCCTGGTAGTGAGCGAGACACCACTTCGCCATGATCGAACCACCACGGCTGACGATCCCGGTGACCCGTTTCGCGGTGAGCGGGACGTATGGAAGCCTTACACCGGCGTGAATAGTGAAATAGTCGACCCCCTGCTCGCAATGCTCGATCAAGGTATCCCGGTAGATATCCCAAGTAAGCTCCTCAGCGGCGCCGCCAACCTTTTCCAGTGCCTGGTATATCGGTACCGTACCGATCGGGACGGGCGAATTGCGTATGATCCATTCACGGATATTGTGAATGTTGCGCCCGGTGGACAAATCCATGACGTTGTCCGCACCCCAACGGATCGCCCATACCATCTTATCGACTTCGTCGGCCACCGATGAGGTAACCGCCGAATTGCCGATGTTGGCGTTGATTTTAACCAGGAAATTGCGGCCGATGATCATCGGTTCGGTTTCCGGATGGTTTATGTTGCTGGGAATGATCGCCCGGCCCCCCGCCACCTCGTCACGGACAAATTCGGGCGTGACGACATCCGGGATGCTGGCACCAAAAGATTCGCCGTCCCGCGCGTCGTCATTTCGACGCACCTCCCGCCCAAGGTTTTCCCGAATGGCGATGAATTCCATTTCCGGCGTGATCACGCCCGCGCGGGCGTAGGCCAGCTGGGTGACGGCTTTACCCGCTTTCGCACGCATGGGCCGCCGAGAGAGAGGAAATTCCGGCACCAATCGGGATCCATCGGCGAAACCGTTGTCGGCTGCCTCAACTGTGCGTCCGGTATACTCCTCGACGTCCCCACGGGCGCGGATCCACGGTTCGCGGATCGGGCGAAGCCCTTGATGTATGTCGATCTCGGCTTTCGGATCGGTATAGGGCCCCGAGGTGTCGTAAACGCGCAGCGGAGGCTCGCCGGCAGTCTCATGAAGCGGGATTTCGCGTGTCGGCACACGGATTTCCGGATGGCTCACGCCCGCAACATAAGTTTTACGCGAGCCAGGCAGAGGTCCGGTGGTAACCGAAATTCTTTCAGGTTTGGTAATAACGTTCACGATCGACCTCCTGTTGCGCGAAATACGGAAAACACGAAGGAAGATCGAGGAAGTGGTTACTTATAGCCTTGGTTTTGTGGCACCGCGCCCCATCCTCGTCCCTCCGCCGGCATGACCCGGATCAGGTTCAAAGGGTTTCCATGTTGCTCCGGCCCAAGATCGACCCGCAATCTTGATTGAACCGCGCCGATGGTTTCTCAACCCCCTACCGGGGTTCCCCTCGGAATTCTTGCCAGGATGGGGCCAGCTAACGGGTGTGTCAAGAAAATGGCCGCGACGGGCGTGACAAACGAGCCTGTCGCGGTACATCTGACCAACCGCCTTCCTTGTCGGTCATGTTCAACAGCAGCAGGTCTTAGCCGAGCTCACGGTTGGCAAATATGATAGCTCGCCCTTCCCGCTGGGCTTGCTCTTTGCTATAACGCACACGGTCAATCTGGAGATTCTCATTGTCGACGAGCTGGATAAATCCGGCACGGCTGTTCGCGAGTATCACTGGTTTTAGTGGCTGCAAGCGCAACGCCTCACCGGCATTGATGACGCCTTTCAAATCCAATGTTCGCCCTTTGTCGTCGGACAGCTTCCAGCCGTCGATGGACGTTGTATTACCGGTCAGATTGATGATGGAAACCCACTCACCCTCGCGTTCATTCCCGGCGGAATTAACGAGCGCCGCGGCGATGAACACGTCGACTTCGTCGTCGGAAAAGCGGATGGGCCGGGGTCGCCCATTGTCGCGAATGATGTCCGCGGGGGAGTTGACCTCGCGCCGCTCCGGGAAGTCGTGCACGTTTATCCTATTGCGAGTATCCGCATCGGGTTCGAAAACGAACAGCGGGTTTCGGTTCGGCAGGACCTCGGGAAAGTCGAGGCCGGTTAGGCGTTCGATTTCGGCCACGGAAACTTGGTAAAGCTGATTATTGAAAGTTCGCCGGCCGTCCTTGTCGGCGATCGCATCGTTGTCCTGAGGGACGAGGAACGCACGTACTTCCAACTCGTCCGATTTGTTCAGAAAAAAGACAACCTTGAAGAAGGCTGCCGGCACGAACGCGGGCGGGCGCCCGTCTGGCCGGATTGTGAGCATGAAATCGCCGAACACAGGTCCCGAGAACACGCTGAGTTTGTCGTTTTTGTCGAGATCCAGGTTGAACACCCAGTTTTCGAGTTCCAGCCATTCATCCTGGTTCAGGTTCGCATGCTGAAGCGCGGCGTTGAAATAGAAGTAGGTGTCGTCCGTAGCCCGCTGTGCGATTTTCTTGGTCCTCCCCCACGCCGCAGCGGCACGCCGGGCCATATGGCCACGGTCCCAAGGATTGTCGTAATAATAATCGTTGTTGAGCTGGTTTTCCGGGCCGATCCTCTTGTCAGAGCGCCAACGACGACTCTTGGTTTTGTGAAACTGCTCTTGGTCGATATTGAGCGCCGCGAACAGAGGTGTTCTGAACGGTCCGTGCATGGCAACTGTATAATTTGCGTAGTCAGCAAAAATTTCGCGGCGCATCTCCGCGCGCCTGAGCACGTCGCCCACGACGCTGGGTGAAAATTCCGGCAACGGTACCGGTTTATCCGTGTGCAAAAATTCGGGATCGTATCCAGCCATTGAATTCCCCCCTCATGACATTCTCGATTACGGTCAGAACTACGATCGAACACAATTTTACAGTGTATCGAATAAATATAGCAGAATTGTGACGTAAAGTTGTACCAGCCAAAGACTGGCTCGTCCGCCGCCGTGTTCCGGGCGAGCGGGGCATGCCCGAAATTAATTCAATCTCCCGCGCACTCAGGTCCAGTCAACCAGTCCCAGGCGTCTTCGATGCCGCTGAGGTCGAAGATCTGTGGATCGGGATCGCCGTGCCATACATCGAAAATGATTTCGATCGTCTTGGCGCCGAGGAGTTGGCTAGCATCATCGATGATGACGGAATGGTGCTCATATGTTTCACGCACCCGCGTAAATTCACCATCATCGATTCTATATTCGGATCGTTTTGACAGAACCTGGCCGTTGTTGGCCATGATGTCCCTTTGCACGCTGCTGACGTGAATCATCCCGGCCATGTCCGTTTCGTTTGACAAATAGCAAAACTTCTTTCCAGTGAACGTATCGATCCGGATTAACAGCTGCCACTCCCCTGCCTCGCCTACATTCTCGGGTTTTTGACCAACTGCCGGCATGGCCATGAATAGGGAAACAAAAAACACGAATGCGGCGCGCATGTCGTTCTCCAGAAAGCGGTCAGCTCATGCCTAATTTTGATCTTCCAATTGTCGGGAATCAACGACTGCGGACTATGGAAATACCAGTCGCTCAATAGCCTAGCGTCAATGCATCGGGCCGGCGGGTATCGGAAGCTCCGTAGAATCCTCCGTCGAGACGCATGATACTTTGACTGCTGCCCATGGCACGGCCAACGAGAATTTCGTGCCCCTTGGCCGTGAGCAATTCAAGCGTGTCGGGGCTGAAGCCCTGTTCCACCCGCAATGTGTCAGGCAACCATTGGTGGTGAACTCTCGGTGCTGCAGTGGCGGCGGCGATGTTCATCCCGTGGTCAATCACGTTCAAGATGATTTGCAAGGTCGTGGTGATAATGCGCGGGCCTCCTGGGCTACCGGTAGCAAGGAACGGTGCGCCGTCCTTGAGTACGATCGTCGGACTCATGGAACTCAGCGGGCGTTTTCCAGCTTCGATCGCATTTGCTTCTCCACCGACGAGACCATATGCGTTGGCGACACCGGGTTTGGCCGAGAAATCATCCATTTCATTGTTCAACAAAATGCCGGTGCCAGGTGCGACGATACCGCTGCCGAAACTAAAATTTATCGTCGTTGTGTTGCTAACGACATTTCCGTCAGTATCCATCACCGTGTAATGGGTAGTATCCGGGCTCTCGTACGCTAGTGGATTCCCTGGGGCGAGAGCATTTGCGGGCGTCCCTCGGTCTCGGTCGATTCCGGCTCCTAGCGAATCCGCGTAAGCCTTTGACGTCAGTCCTTCCACGGGGACCGGCCAGAAATCCGCGTCGCCCAGGTGCGCGGCGCGGTCAGCGTACGCGCGCTTCATGGTTTCGGCCATCAGGTGCAAGGATTCCGCGCCGTTGTGGCCAAGGGCGCTAATCGGGTAAGCCTCGAGGATATTGAGCATTTGAATAAGGTGGATTCCACCGGAACTCGGTGGCGGCATGGATAGGATTTCGTAGCCGCGATAGGTACCCCGCGTCGGAACTCGCGCCACCGCCCGGTAGGACTTCAAATCTTCTAGGGTGATAGAGCCACTATTGGCGGCCATGTCGGTCGCGATACGTTCGGCAATGACTCCTCGGTAAAATGCATCGGGTCCGATTTCAGCGATTTGCCTGAGGGATTCCGCAAGATCCCGCTGTACCAGGCGCTCGCCTGGCGCGAGCGCATCGCCGTTGGGCTTAAGAAATATGCGCGCCGTTTCGGGCGATGCCGCCAGCCTATCCCGTGCTGTGGCCATCGCCTGGGCCTGGGAATGAGTCACTGTCACGCCGGACTCTGCGAGGGCTATCGCCGGGTCGATCAATTCGGCCAGGGCCATGGTGCCGTAGCGTTCTAGCGCCATGGCCAAACCGGCCACCGTACCCGGAACTCCGACGGCGTGATGGCTGAAACGGGCGCGAGCTTTATCGACATCGCCGTTAAGGTCGAGAAACATATCGGGTGTAGCCGAAGCCGGGGCAGTCTCCCGATAGTCGATGGCGACGGTCTCGCCACTGGCGCCCCAGTGAACAAGCATGAATCCACCGCCCCCGAGGTTGCCAGCGCGCGGCAAGGTTACCGCTAGGGCAAAGCCCACACCAACCGCCGCATCCACCGCGTTGCCTCCTCGTTTGAGAATGTCAACGCCAATCCTCGTGGCGACGGACTCTTGGGTGGCCACCATGCCGTGCGCGGCAAATACCGGATGAAAAATGTCCGCAGGGCCGATAATCGGCGTGCCTTGGGAAAACGCCGACGCGGGAAGAAACGCGAGGGCGAGCGCAAGGCCCAAAATCGGGTATCGAATAATCTGTAAAATGCCTTTGAACATGACCTATCCGCATCCAAGCGCCGCAGACGATCGTCTATGCCGCAACGTTCAATCGACGATTAGCGATTTTCATGCATTTCGCAATGCAGAGTGTACGCGACTACCGCGGATTGGTCGCAAGTTGACCAGCTAGAAATTCTCCAGCTTAGCGATAAACGCCCAAATTCTAGGGAAATGGCGAGATTGGCACGGTGCTTGCTGCTTCCCCTTACAAAACTACGCGATCGGCACGCCGCGAATATGGCGCTTGGCGAGATCGATTGCGACAGCCGCTGCATCTAACAGCCTCCCCCCTTGGCGCAGCGGTAGTCCACCGCGGGTCCTCCCCCTTTCCGTGGTGTGGGCACCGCAGGATTTGCCCTATCCTGCGGTGCCGTTGTTTTTTCGGAAAGATCCGGATAGGTAAGACGCACGGTCGTGGGAATATTCTTGGCCAAATTTGTGTGGGGGGAGTAGCGGGATGGATGTTCGCGCAGCGATAGCATTCGAAGCGGGAAAACAGCTCAGTTTGGAGACAGTGCAGCTCGACGGCCCGAAAGCCGGCGAGGTTTTGGTCGAAATCAAGGCGACAGGGGTCTGCCATACCGACACCTTTACCCTGTCGGGAGACGATCCCGAAGGCCGATTCGCGGCGATTCTGGGTCATGAGGGCGCGGGTGTCGTCGTCGAAGTCGGCGAAGGCGTATCCTCGGTCGCCGTGGGCGATCACGTCATCCCGTTGTACATCGCCGAATGCCGCCGTTGTGCCTACTGCCTTTCGGGAAAGACCAACCTTTGTCAGGCCGTGCGTAGTACCCAGGGTCTCGGGGTTATGCCGGACGGCACCAGCCGATTTTCTTTGGGCGGAAAACCGGTGCTGCATTACATGGGGACCTCGACGTTCGCCAATTTCACGGTGTTGCCGGAAATTTCGGTTGCGAAAATCCGTCCGGACGCCCCTTTCGACAAAGTCTGCTACATCGGTTGCGGTGTCACCACCGGTATCGGTGCCGTAATGAATACGGCCAAGGTGACCTACGGGGCGACCGTCGCTGTGTTTGGGCTCGGTGGCATCGGTCTCAATGTTATTCAAGGTGCCCGTATGGTCGGCGCCAGTCGAATAATCGGCTTAGACACCAATCCAGCCAAACGTGAATTGGCAGAAAAATTCGGTATGACCGATTTCCTCAACCCGGACGACGTGGACGATGTTGTCGCCGCCATCACGGAGTTGACGGATGGCGGGGTCGACTACAGCTTTGAGTGTATCGGCAATGTTGAGGTGATGCGCCAAGCCCTCGAATGTTGTCACAAGGGCTGGGGAGAAAGCGTGATTATCGGCGTTGCCGGCGCTGGGCAGGAGATCAGTACCCGTCCATTCCAATTGGTTACGGGCCGGGTATGGCGTGGAACTGCTTTCGGTGGCGCCAAGGGCCGAACGGACGTGCCGAGAATTGTCGACTGGTACATGGAGGGCAAGGTCAATATCGACGATCTTATCACTCACTCCATGCCTCTAACAGACATCAACAAGGCATTCGATCTGATGCACGCGGGTGAATCAATTCGCAGTGTCGTGACTTATTGAGTGACGTCCAAACTCGCCCATCCGTATTCAGCGACCGGGATGCGACCGCACGAATCAAAGACAACCCCCTCCGATTCCAATCGGCGGCGCTGTTCAGCCATCGCGCTGGATTCGCGCCGGCCAATTTCGCCCTTTGCGTTGACCACCCGCCACCACGGCACGGTATCGTCACGAAGTGCGTGAAGCGCGTACCCGACACGGCGGGCGTTTCGTGGCCAACCGGCACATTTGGCGACGTCTCCGTATGTCGCGACACGCCCCGGCGGGATGGTGTTTATGATAGCGTAATAGACGGCATATTCTGGAGAAACCATGCCACCTATTTAATTGCGAAACGGCGCTTTTCGCCAAATCGATTTTGACAGCCTAAAATTTAGTGAAGACGGTGTTCTTCCCGAACGTGTGTGAAATTACCGGGCGAAACTACCGAAACATTGGCGATTCTCACGGAATGGAGCTTTCCGTCGAGGGACCGTTGCCAAAATTCAAGAAATTTTCGGATTACGGGAAACTTTGGTGCAATGTCGAGAGTTTGCCAAGTGAAGGACTGCAACAGGTCGGGATGGTCTGGCAAGTGGTAAATTATTTCCGCCGTGGTCAGGCGGTAATCGCGAAGTTGATTTGATAAATCGCTCATCACGGCCTCTCTGATACTTTGTGAATTTATACTGATCCTACAAATTCTCGTACACAGCGTCTGTATGATTGATCACAAATTGTTACAATCTAGTTAATGCTAGCACTCGGTTTATATGAGTGCTAACGAAACTTTTTATTAGCGTATACAATACGTGAGGAGTTTTTTTATTGCAATAATTAGATGGGTTTACTTTTATACTAAGTTTGAATGTTTTTGCGTGTGTCTCAATCAAAGTCTCTATATCCGCGTATTTCGAGAAAATTTTCGGGCGGGCAAAAATAATTTTTCCCTCCGCCCTTGACAGGACACGCACAAATCTCTAGCTGAATAGCTGTTTAGCGCTCATCGCATGAGAGTGCTAACAATTCCACATTTTGTTGTGTTTTGCTCACTTCAGTCAGGGAGAACTATCGATGAAGTTCAGACCGTTACACGACCGCGTGGTGGTTCGCCGCGTCGATCAGATGGAAAAATCCGCCGGCGGCGTAATTATTCCGGATACCGTGAAGGAAAAGCCCATGGAGGGCGGGGTTGTTGCGGTTGGTCCGGGTGCCCGCGACGATAGCGGTAAATTGGTGCCCTTGGACGTCAAGGCCGGCGACCGAATCCTGTTCGGCAAATGGTCGGGCACCGAAGTCAAGATCGACGGCGAAGAGCTGCTGATCATGAAGGAATCCGACATCATGGGCATCCTAGACGCCCCCGCGGACGCCAAGCAAGCAGCGTAAGCGGCGGCGGACCAGGAACCAATTGAGGAGTAAGGAGATATGCCTGCAAAGGAAGTAAGATTTAGCGCCGACGCCCGGTCGCGCATACTTCGAGGCGTTGATATTTTGGCCGACGCCGTCAAAGTAACGTTGGGGCCAAAGGGTCGTTGCGTCGTTCTGGACAAGTCGTTCGGCGCGCCGAGGGTGACGAAGGATGGTGTCACCGTCGCAAAAGAAATCGAGCTTGGCGATAAGTTCGAGAACATGGGCGCGCAAATGGTTCGGGAGGTCGCTAGCAAGACGAGCGACATCGCCGGCGACGGCACCACGACGGCAACGGTTTTAGCTCAGGCCTTGGTGCGTGAGGGACTGAAGTCGGTCGCCGCCGGGATGAACCCGATGGATATTCGCCGTGGCATCGACCGCGCCGTCGAGGCCGTGGTTGCCAATGTGCAGTCCCGGAGCAAAACGGTTTCGACCGAGGAGGAAATCGCCCAAGTCGGCACCATCTCCGCCAACGGAGGACGTGACATCGGTGACATGATTGCCAAGGCCATGCAAAAAGTCGGGAAGGAAGGTGTTATTACCGTCGAAGAGGCCAAGGGTCTTGAGACCGAACTCGACGTGGTCGAGGGAATGCAATTCGATCGCGGGTATCTGTCGCCATATTTCATCACCAACGCCGAGAAGATGGTGACCGATCTTGAGAACCCGTACATCCTCATTCATGAGAAGAAGCTGAGCAGCCTGCAGGCTATGCTTCCTATCCTGGAATCGGTGGTTCAAGCCGGGCGGCCGCTTCTGGTTGTCGCAGAGGACATCGAGGGTGAGGCCCTCGCTACGCTTGTGGTGAATAAGTTGCGTGGCGGATTAAAAGTCGCGGCGGTGAAGGCACCGGGCTTTGGTGATCGGCGTAAGGCGATGCTCGAAGACATCGCCGTTCTGACAAATGGGCAGGTCATCAGCGAAGACTTGGGAATCAAGTTGGAGAATGTGACTGTCGAGATGTTGGGAACCGCGAAAAAGGTCGAAATCACCAAGGAGAACACCACCATCGTGGATGGCGCCGGTGAGAAATCCACCATCGAGGCCCGCTGCGGTCAAATTCGCGCCCAGATCGAGGAGACGACCTCCGATTACGATCGCGAGAAGTTGCAGGAACGCCTAGCCAAGTTGGCTGGCGGTGTCGCCGTCATCAAGGTCGGCGGTGCGACCGAAATCGAGGTTAAAGAGCGCAAGGACTTGGTCGAGGACGCGCTGCATTCGACTCGAGCGGCGGTCGAGGAAGGAATCGTTCCAGGCGGAGGCGTCACCTTGCTTTACGCCAGCGAAGCCCTTGACAGCATCGACACGGATAATGCTGACCAAGAGGCCGGAGTGAACATAGTACGGCGCGCGTTGCAGTCGCCCGTCCGGCAAATCGCTGAGAACTCCGGGGTCGACGGCGCGGTAGTCGCCGGCAAACTCATCGAAGGCAAAGACCAGAATCGCGGGTTCAACGCGCAGTCCGAGGAATATGTGGACATGATCAAGTCGGGTATTGTCGATCCGACGAAGGTCGTTCGAACCTGTCTTCAAGACGCGGCTTCGGTTGCTGGTCTACTGATTACGACCGAGGCGATGGTTGCCGAAAAGCCCGAAAAGAAGGCGCCACCTCCTGCTCCCGG
>JAAXGF010000079.1 GCA_012267605.1 Alphaproteobacteria bacterium
CGAGTTCGAGGCGGCGTACCGGGCTGCGCTGACCGGCAACGCGACGCCGCAAAGGACGGAACGGACACCGCCCCGCACCCTCAAATGGTTGATCGAGCGCTACATGGAAAGCGCCGCGTGGCGGCAATTGTCCGTCGCCACCCGTAAGCAGCGTGGGTGTATCTTTCTAGACGCCATCCGGCACTCAAGCAACGCACCGTTCGCTGCCATTCGCCGCGCCGATATACAGCGTGCCGTGGACAAGAGGGCCGACACGCCAGGACAGGCGAACTGTTTCCTGAAAGCGATGCGTGGATTGTTTGCTTGGTCACTGCGCAACGGCCATATCGAGGACGACCCGTGCGTTGGGACAGAATTCGTCCGCTATAAAACCGATGGCTTTCCCGCTTGGACGATTGAGGATGTCAAGAAGTTCCGTGGTCGGCACGCCGTGGGAACCAAGGCGCGGCTTGCAATGGAACTGCTCTTGCTCACCGGCTTGCGGCGCTCCGATCTCATCCGCGCCGGGCGCCAACACATGCGTGGCGACGTGTTTTCTATCCGCACCGCCAAAACAGGCGCAACGATTACGGTTTGCTTCCCGGACTGGCTGCTCGAATTGATCGCGGCCTCGCCGACCGGAGACATGCACTTTATTGTGAGCCGGCGCGGAAAGCCACTCACCGTTGAGAGCTTCGGTAACTGGTTCCGTGATCGGTGTCGCGAAGCCGGTATAGAGAAAAGCGCCCACGGGCTGCGCAAACTGTCGGCGACGCTAGCCGCGAACGGCGGCGCGGCGGCGCATCAACTCATGGCCCAATATGGGTGGACTACCATCGGCCAGGCCGAAACGTACACGCGAGGCGCGGACCGGGCGCGTTTGGGCGTGCGCACATCTAAGATTGTGGCGGACCAGATAGAGACGATTTCAGACGTGGATCACGACACAAAACGGGAACAGAATTCCCCGCACCTGGATTCTTAATTCCCCGCACCTAAAAAATACTATTTTTATTCAATAGGTTATATGGCAAAAAATGGTAAATGGTGCCCAGGAGAAGACTCGAACTTCCACGACCATAAGGTCACTAGCACCTGAAGCTAGCGCGTCTACCAATTCCGCCACCTGGGCACGCCAGCGAAACGTCAGTAGCCGCGCCACATACTGTTGTCAACCTGCATTCGCACTACCCGCATTTGGTACATTGGCATTCTTTCCCCCCAAACGTCGAGCAATAGACCCAAGATAGAGCAACAAGAACCAGGCAATATAAAACTCCTGGACCTCGCTGGCCCGAATATCCAGAGGCGGCGGCAGAACCCAATCGAACACGCGCGCGAAGCGCTCGGGTAATCTGATGCCAAAAACGATAAGCGCAGTTGGTAGGACCAGTGGCGTCGGCAAAATCCAATAGCGCCAATCACACTGCGGAAACATTTGCCGACCACGTGCCCAAATTGGATAGGCAATGTCACCCAAAAGTATACCGAACTCCAACAAGAGGCGCGGTTTTTGATCGAACCAACTGCTCATGTTGTGAATGTTAGTTTCACTTTGATCGTTTAAGCCACGGATGACTTCCGGTGTTTCCCAACCAAAGTAATGTTGCCCCCAACTCATCTCTTCGCCCGCCACGTAAACACAGCCTGCCGTTGCCAGCAGGATCCACCAACGGAGCCATGAAACTGGGAGCTTGCATCTTTGACGTAGGATCGTGACTCCCATTGCAGCGGCACAAAAAAAACGACAACCGTACCAATCTCGAAGAATCCGATTTCGGATTCTATCCACTCCCAATAAATGTCTGCTTTGAACATCCGAATTAGCAACGCAGCGATCACCATCGCACACGGCAACCAAAGCCACCAAATAGGACGAAAATCGCCGACTCCTTTTGTCAAGGGATTCATCGTTCTAACCTTGTGCCCACCCAACCGCTCAAATATTGCCTCGGGCGTCGGTACAGCACGACATGTCACAAAAGATCGTGCCGGCTTCCCGAATGCAGCCGGGCTGACCACAGATATGTACCGAAGTAATTTGCTCACTTCGCCGGCAAATCGAAACACCGTGCGGATAGTTTCTCGCCGCCGGGACGGAATCACCCCTCATGGGCGAGGATCGTATCTGGGATCAATAATTAATCCAAGGGTGACGCAACGCGGTTCCGCCTCGCCTCGCGGACTGATGATTGACGCGCCGGTACAAGCGCGGGAACGTACCGCGCCAACGAGTTCCAGCCCAGACATGCTGTCACACCGACCACGATTCCGCCGATATTATGCAGCAAGTCAACGAACTGGGTCGTTCGAGTTACGGAGAAGTATTGAACAAACTCGCTAATTACTGAGAATATACAAAGACCAAAAAACACAATGCCAAATTTATTATTTCGGTAAGCAAAAAATACAATTATTGCAAGCAACATATGAGAGTGAAAGTGAACGCCGAACAAATGGAGTTCAAATCGTGGAAGATATTGATCATTTTTTTCGATTTTACAACATTATCTTGTTTGGTATTAGGTTTTTCGTGTTTATTGCGAAGTTGAGACTGTCCTTCAGCGACTCTTTTTTCTTCGGAAGTTGGTTTATTTGGTGGGTCAGCACGACGGATCGACTCGCCGGTAGTGTTCGACGTTGGCCTCGATCGGGTAGCTTCACTGGTTGCCAACCAGCCGCCGATGGTAGTCGCCACTTGGCCGGCGACCATCGAGTACCTCGGTTGTGGGATTAGTGCGGCAACGAGGATCGCCAACCCAACCACCCCGGCAGCAAACGGGAAAATTCCTCCGCCACGGCGAAATACGAGCGGCAGGGCGATCCATGTGCCTGCGGCAATCCAAGCAACCATCAAAATCCATTTTGCCGCGGAAAACCATATTTCTTCGCGCACCGCGTCGACCACGATATTGCGAACAAGAATTGTGCCCTCAGGCCCACCCAAATTGACGATGAACTGCATAAACTCGGCGTCCGGATGAACCGGAAACACCTCTTCGTAACTCGTCCACTCCCTGGTTCCCGAGGTCGTAACGAGTTGATTGGGCCAATACGGAATTTCGTGGAAATCTTTGCGGAAGCTGCGCATCATGACCACAGCGTTCTGCCACCAGAAATCTCCCTCAGGGACCTTCATAGGACGGACATCGGCACTCACACGAATGTGGACACTTCTAAAAACCTCG
>JAAXGF010000033.1 GCA_012267605.1 Alphaproteobacteria bacterium
GATCAGACCTGGGCAGTTACGAAATTTCAAACTAATCCGATGGGTGGCGACAAGACAAGCAAACTCGGGTCAGCGGTTGAACTCGACCTGAGCTTCGAGAAATTCAGCGACACTCACGCCAAAATTACCGCTGTGTTTCAAAACACTAGTGATTTTGAATTTACTCCCAACGCGATGAAGCAAGACAAATCTTGGGTTGCTCAAGTGGCTCTGAACACACGAAGAAGTGTTTTTGGTGACGGCGCCGCTGCATTCATGTTTGACGGAAGTGGTACAAACGGTGCTCCCGGTTGCATGGATAACGACGGTTGGGGCGGGAATATGCGCGAGAGCTTCGCCCGCCCGCAGCCTATCAACGAGGGGCGACACTACGTAATCGGTGCGACCAGTATTCCGCGAAAATCAATTCGGCGCTCCCGTGAGGCAGTTTTTCGCTTACGCGTTCGGTAGCCGCTGAATTGACCGGAAAATCAATTGAGGCGGACTCGATCGATTCCCACTTCGTGTCCGGTTCCTTATTTGATCGCACGGGTCCAAAAACTATTGTGCCGCACGAACACTGGATTTCCGGAATATTCCATCCACGCAGCCATCAAAGCTCTGGCGTGTGGGGGATGCGTTCCGCGCGGCCACGGGAGTCGCGGAGAAAAGGGGAAGCGGAATATGGCTAATCGAGACCATTTCGAGTAGAATATCGCCAGATCCCTTGAATGCTTCTTATTTGCGTATGCCTGTGGCCAATAGTCGGCCAGCCTTCAAAGGGAATTCAACCGTTGTCGCGGACCGGTCCGCCGTAACGGCAGGGGATTAATGATGAATGCATTGAAATATGCCGTTGCATCGGACCAACAGGCGGAAATATTTGAACGAATTCGAGAGATAAACCAGTCTGAGATTGGCGAGGATTACGTACGAAAAATTGCTGATTTCATCGATGATTTTGGCGAAGCACGGGTCGTGGAGCTCGCGGATTGTTTCGGCGTAACCCACGCCACAGTCAACAAAGTCATCAACCGATTACAGCGCGAGGGATTGGTAACAAGCCGTCCCTACCGTTCGATTTTCCTCACGGACGCGGGGCGGGAACTAGCGGAAGAATCCCGACGTCGGCATAAGATCGTATACGATTTTCTCAAGGCTGTTGGAGTTAGTGAGAAGAACGCCAAGATTGACACTGAGGGGCTTGCCCACCATGTAAGTGAGGAAACGATATCTGCGCTTCAACGGCTGACTCGCGAAAAATGCGGCGACGGCTAAACGCGATGCGGAACAGGTATTGTCCGGACATCCTTCCCTAGACCTAGAAATTTCTGCGTAAGTGCGGGCTGGCCCCGAATAGGTCTTTGTGGCTCCACTGCGAACCGCCAAAACCCAGTCTCGCAAAATTGATCTTTCATGGACGGATTTTCATCTGCAACTGGTGAAATTCGTTTTCAGTAACAAGAGTCCCTGGGAAACATCGGAGATGAATTCCATATGTCTCGCGCCACGCTTTCTCTTGACGGCCCGCTATATGAATATCTCTTGGATGTCTCGACGCGCGAGCCTGCCGTACTGAAAAAACTGAGGGCGGAAACCGCGTCGCTGCCGCTCGCGAACATGCAGATCAGTCCCGAGCAAGGGCAATTTATGGGACTATTGGTAGAATTAATTTGTGCCCGGCGCGCTCTCGAGATCGGCGTTTTTACTGGGTACAGCAGCCTGTGCGTCGCTATCGCGCTTCCCGCGGACGGTGAACTGATCGCTTGCGACGTTGACGCAAATTGGACGGCGATTGCCCAACGCTATTGGCGTGAGGCCGGTGTTGCCTCGAAGATCGACCTCCGCCTCGCACCGGCTTTGGATACCTTGGACGGCCTTCTGGAATCCGGCAATGCGGGAAGTTTTGATTTCGTCTTTATCGATGCCGACAAGGAATCTTACGATGTCTACTATGAGCGCGCTCTTCGATTGATGCGCGTGGGCGGTTTAATTGCAATCGACAACGTTCTCTGGCACGGCACCGTCGCCGATTCCAATCACAATGATTCCGAAACCCAGGCGATTCGTGCCCTGAACGAGAAACTGCACGGCGACGAACGGGTGAGCTTAAGTTTGGTGCCAATTGGCGATGGCCTTACCCTGGCCCGCAAGCGATGAGGCGACAAAGGGGCGGTCGCGACATTCCGTCCTGACGAGCTAGTTCAATCCAGCGTGATTCGATCGTGATACATTGCGACGAGGGTTGCGCCATAGGTAGCGACTATGGTAGGGAGGCGCCGGTCAATCGATCACGTCCGGATTCGGACGAAATGGCTGGCGTGCGCCCTTGGCCGCGAAGCTTTTCTTACCGCACGCGGCAGTAACGCGTACCCGGAGATCTGGCGAATGGTTGCCGATGGTGCGTCGGCATCGCAAAGCCCGTTCGGTTTGGCATTCTTGCTCACCACGCAAACGAAGATTGCGTCCCGTATCGGCGTTTGCGCAGGATTGGCGATTGGAGAGCGCGATGACCTATGTCGTCACTGATTTGTGCATCAAATGCAAATACATGGATTGTATCGAGGTGTGTCCGGTGGACTGCTTTTACGAGGGCGAGAACATGCTCGCTATCCATCCCGACGAGTGCATCGACTGCGGCG
>JAAXGF010000373.1 GCA_012267605.1 Alphaproteobacteria bacterium
CGTCCACATGTGGAACGGCACCGCCGAAATCTTGAAGGCAAGACCCGCGGTCAAGAAAACAATGCCGACGACGACGCCGGTGGAAACCTGTCCGCCGTCCGCAAATAGCGCTGACATCGCATCGAAGCGGGTGGTTCCTGTAAATCCATAAATCATTGAGCAGCCGTACAGCAGCATGCCCGAAGCGAGAGCTCCAAGGACAAAGTATTTGAGCCCGGCCTCAGTCGATCGTAAGGAATCCCGTTGAAACGCCGCTACCACATAAAGCGTCAAGCTTTGCAATTCCAGACCGAGATATAGTGACATGAGATCGTTGGCCGAAATCATCATCAACATGCCCAGACAGGCGAATACGATGAGGACTGGATACTCGAATCGGAACATGCGCTCCCGCTCCAAATAACCCACTGAGAGCAAGAGCGTGGCAAGGGATCCCAAAAGAACCAAAGCCTTCATGAAAAGGCCGAATTGGTCGACAATGAAGAGCCCTCCGAAAGACGTGGTACGAGCGTCGTCCATCGTCCAAACCATGGCGAACGCAACCAAGAACGCCACCACTGCAAGACCGAGAACGGTCTTCGTCGCCTTGTCGCCGCGAAATACGCCGATCATAAGCAACGCCATACCGAAGATGGCGAGCCATAGTTCGACCGTGACGGAGGTTATGTCGGCCCAATCGGTCACCGGCCACCCTTCTTTAGGGAATCATCGCCGCGGTATCGATACCGCTTCCAACCGTTTGCGCGATCAGATTGGCTACCGACGGTCGAATCGCCGAAAGGAATAATTCGGGATAGACACCCATGACGATGACCAAGACGACCATGGGGGCGAAGGTCAAAATTTCGCGACGGTTACAATCAAGTATTGCCGCGAGATCCGGTTTCGTTAGCTTGCCGAAGACCACCCGGCGATATAACCACAGCATATACGCGGGCCCGAGAACAATACCAATGGTCGCCAATGCGGCAACCCAGGTATTGGCTTGATAGGCCCCTACCAGCGACAGAAATTCGCCGACAAACCCCGAGGTGCCTGGCAAACCTACCGAAGCCAAAGTGAACAAAAGAAAACAAAATGCGTAAACTGGCATGCGGTGAACGAGTCCACCATAGCGGGAAATCATGCGTGAATGGACTCGCTCGTAAACCACGCCAACACAGAAAAACAGAGCCGCAGATACGAAACCGTGGCTCAACATCACGAGGATCGCGCCCTCAATACCTTGGGTATTCAAAGTGAAAATTCCGATAGTGACAAAGCCCATGTGAGCGACGGAGGAATAAGCGATGAGTTTCTTCATATCCTCCTGAGCCAGAGCCACGAGGGAGGTATAAATCACTGCGACGACACTGAGGGTATAGATCAGCGGTGTAAAAAAAACCGTCGCTTCGGGCAACATGGGTAGCGAAAACCGCAAGAAACCATAGCCGCCAATCTTGAGTAGCACACCAGCCAACACCATTGACCCGGCGGTGGGCGCCTCGACATGCGCGTCGGGAAGCCAAGTGTGAACCGGCCACATGGGCACCTTGACGGCAAATGATGCGAACATCGCCACCCAAAGCCATCTCTGCATATCGAAATCGAAGTCCGCGTTCATTAGGGTTGGCACGTCTGTTGTGCCGGTCTCGAAGTACATGGCCAAGATGGCCAGCAACAAGAGAACCGACCCAGCCAACGTGAAGAGAAAGAATTTGAACGTCGCGTAAATTCGTCCCGGGCCACCCCAAACCCCAATGATAAGAAACATTGGCACGAGCATGGCCTCATAAAATACGTAAAAGAGAACAAAATCGAGGGCCGAAAAAACCCCGACCATCGTGGTTTCCATGAACAGGAAGGCGACCATGTATTCCTTGACACGGTCCTTGATGGCGTCCCAGCTGGCCAAAATACAAAGGGGGGTCAGGAACGTCGTCAACAGAATCAAGAACAAAGATATGCCGTCAATTCCAACGTGGTAGGTAATGCCAAATGTCGGAATCCACGGCGATTGTTGGACGAACTGAAAGCCCGTTAACCGCTCATCAAAATCGAGCCAAAGCAGCAACGATAGCGCGAACGTCATTCCTGATGTCCACAGTGCGACGTTCCTCGCGTTGCGGGCAACAATTTCCTCCTCGCCATTGATCATGAAGACAAGCACCACCCCCGCCAGAGGGAGAAAGATCGTCAGTGTCAGGATAGGAAATTCTGGCATCATTCACCTAGTGTTCGAAGGCGAGCAAATACCAGGTCACCAACAGGACCACACCGATGAACATGGCATAGGCGTAATGGTAGAGGAAACCAGTCTGCAGCCGCACCGCCTTGCGGGCGATGCCGACCGCCGTGGCAGCGATGCCATTTGGCCCAAGGCCATCGATCACCGCGCCATCACCAGATTTCCACAGTCCACAACCAATATAGTGAGCCGGTTTGACGAAAAGCATGTCGTACAATTCGTCGAAGTACCACTTGCGATACAGGAACGTATGAATTGGACGGAGCTTTTCGGCCAATATCTCGGCGAGATAAGGTTTAAAGCCATAGATGAACCAAGCGGAAAAGATACCACCAAGGGCGACAACGACCGGCAAATACTTTACCCAGAGCGGTACGTGGTGGGCGTCCGCCAAGGCCGTATTTTCGGGCAAAACAAATATGCTTTGACGCCAGAATTCACTGTCCGCCGCGACCATGCCGGTACCAAAATAACCTGCGAAAACAGCACCAATTGCAAGGAAAAATAATGGCACCGTCATTACCAAGGGCGATTCGTGCACGTGTGCCATGACTTTTTCGTCCGCCCGCGGCGCCCCATGGAAGGTTAGAATAAGCAAACGCCACGAATAGAAGGCGGTTAGAAACGCGGCGATGATGCCAAGCCAGAACGCGTATGTCCCGACACCAGTTTGAGCTGCAAACGCCGCCTCGATGATCACATCCTTGGAGTAATATCCCGCAAACAACGGTATGCCCGCCAAAGCCAAACTGCCAACCCACATATAGCCATAGGTCCAGGGGATTAGCTTCCAAAGCCCACCCATTTTACGCATGTCCTGTTCATCCGACATGGCGTGGATAACGGAACCGGAACCAAGAAACAGAAGCGCCTTGAAGAATGCGTGGGTCATGAGGTGAAAGATCGCCGCCGCATAAGCGGAAATACCGCAGGCGAAGAACATGTAACCAAGTTGGCTACAAGTAGAATACGCGATTACACGCTTGATATCCGTCTGCGCCATACCGACGGTGGCGGCGAAAAACGCGGTGGAGGCACCGACGATGGTGACAACCATCAACGCGCCGGGTGCGTATTCGAACAACGGCGATAGGCGGGCCACCATAAAAACTCCAGCCGTCACCATAGTCGCCGCGTGGATGAGAGCGGAGACCGGTGTCGGACCCTCCATTGCGTCCGGCAACCAAGTATGCAACCCAAGTTGCGCGGATTTGCCCATCGCACCAATGAATAAAAGCAGGCAAATCGCGGTCAATGTATCAACAGAAAAATCTAGAAACACGATGCTTGTTCCGACGTAATTGGGCGCCTCGGCAAAGACCGTGTCAAAACTCACGGTATCGAAGACCATGAAAATGGCGAATATGCCGAGGGAGAAACCAAAATCTCCCACTCGGTTCACGAGGAACGCCTTAATCGCTGCCGCGTTCGCAGCTGGACGCGTATACCAAAATCCGATCAGCAAGTACGAACATAAGCCAACTCCCTCCCAGCCGAAAAACAGCTGGATGAAATTGTCCGCTGTGACCAACATCAACATGCTGAACGTGAACAAGCTGAGGTACGCGAAGAATCGCGGCTTATGAGAATCGTGGCCCATATAGCCGATCGAATACACGTGGATGAGAAATGACGCCGAACTCACAACGAAAAGCATAACTGCGGTCAAAACGTCGAAGCGCAGAGCCCAGGACGCCTCGAAAGCACCCGAATCAATCCACGTGAGAAGCTCGACCGTCCTGTCCGTTCCCTGGACGGCCCAAGTTAGAATGACAAAGGACAAAAGCATGGGTACGCCGATCAGCGCGCACGCGGTATACATTGCGCCTCGATCACCGATGACCCGACCGAAAAAGCCGGCGATAACCGCTCCGACCAACGGAAGAAATACGACCGCTATGTAGACCACATCCATGCCGTCAGCCCTTCATCAAGTTGACGTCTTCGACCGCGATCGACCCACGATTGCGGAAGAAAACCACGAGTATGGCTAATCCGATCGCCGCTTCGGCCGCGGCAACAGTAAGCACGAACATAGCGAAGATCTGTCCGACCAAATCGCCCAAGGTGGTAGAGAAGGCGACGAAGTTGATATTCACCGCCAGCAACATGAGCTCAATCGACATGAGGATGATGATGAGATTCTTGCGGTTGAGAAAAATACCGAAGATTCCGAGAGTGAATAAAATGGCGGCGACGGTGAGATAGTGGGAAAGGCCGATTTCCATCAGGCTCCCTCCCCCGGCGGAACCTTGCGCAACTCTATGGCTTGTTCACTACGGCGAGCAAGCTGTTCCCCAATCCGTTGCTTTCGTACGCCGCTTCTCGTGCGCAAGGTCAAAACAATTGCACCGATCATGGCCACCAACAAAACCAATCCAGCAGCCTGAAACAGATATACGTAATCTGTATAGAGCACCTGCCCGATAGCCTCGGTATTGGTAATCTCGGATGGGGCTGGAGAACGCACCGGCGCTCGGGTTTCTGGCGCTAGTGTCCAACCTCCAATGACCATCACAAGCTCTACTAACAGCACCAGTCCGACCAAGCCACCGGTCGGCAGGTATTGGAGAAATCCCTCGCGAAGTATGGAGATATTCACGTCCAACATCATGACTACGAATAGAAACAGTACGGCCAAGGCGCCGACATAGACGACCACGAGAATCATCGCCAGAAACTCCGCGCCCATGAGAACAAACAACCCGGCTGAATTAAAAAACGCGAGAATCAGAAAAATGACCGAATGAACTGGATTTCGGGCCGCGATCACCATCACGCCTGACGCCACCGCGATCCCGGCGAACATGTAGAATGCCAGTATCTGCACGATCATTGTTGCTTCCCCCGCGTGCCCTTACCCTAATCAGCGGTAGGGAGCGTCAGCCGCAAGATTCGCGGCGATTTCAGTTTCCCAACGGTCACCGTTGGCGAGCAATTTTTCCTTGTCGTAAAGCAACTCCTCGTGGGTCTCGGTAGCGAACTCGAAATTGGGACCCTCGACGATGGCGTCGACCGGACAGGCTTCTTGGCAAAAACCGCAGTAAATACACTTCGTCATATCGATATCGTAACGGGTTGTACGCCGGCTGCCGTCATCGCGTGGTTCGGCCTCGATAGTAATGGCCTGGGCCGGGCAAACCGCTTCGCAGAGTTTGCATGCAATGCACCTTTCCTCACCGTTTGGATAGCGCCGCAAGGCATGTTCGCCGCGGAACCGCGGACTCAGGGGGCCTTTCTCGAAGGGATAATTCACGGTAACCTTACGGCGGAAAAAATACTTCATGGTCAAAGCCATGCCGGACGCCAGCTCGGTCAACAGCATAGCCCGCGCGGCACGGTCAAGAGCGGCCATTTGAATTGCCTCCAAGCCATCGATTCGGATTTTGGTTATTCATCCCCTTGCCTTTTACGCTGGCGCCCAACCGAACGCCAGTACAGCGCCTGATGTTACGACCACGGCCACCAAGGAAATTGGAAGAAACACCTTCCATCCCAGTCGCATGAGCTGGTCATAGCGGTACCGGGGAAACGTTGCCCGCACCCAAAGAAAACAAAATAGGATTAACGCAATCTTGATCGCGAACCAGACCGGACCAGGGACATAGTTGAGCGGCGCGACGTCCAACGGCGGCAACCAGCCCCCCAGAAATAGGATCGTCGTCATCGCACACATCAAAATCATATTCGCGTATTCGCCAAGAAAGAACAGTGCGAAGGTCATTGCGGAGTATTCGACATTGTAGCCGGCAACGAGTTCAGCCTCTGCCTCGGGCAAATCGAATGGGTGGCGATTGGTTTCAGCGAGTGTGGAAATGAAAAATACGAGGAACATGGGAAACAGTGGAATAAAAAACCACAAATCCTTCTGGGCCATGACGATTTCGGAAAGATTTAGGGAACCAACGCACACGAGCACCGTGATAATAACGAAACCCATTGAAATTTCGTATGACACCATCTGCGCGGCGGATCGCATCGCACCCAGAAACGCGTAAATCGAATTGCTCGACCAACCAGCAAGAATGATTCCGTAAACGCCAAGCGACGAGATCGCAAATAAATAGAGAATACCGACGTTGATATCTGCCAATACAATCCCCTCGCCAAAAGGAATTACTGACCAGGCGATTAGGCTTAAAACAAATGTGATGACCGGAGCGAAAATGAATACCAAACGGTTTGCGCCGCTCGGTATCACGGTCTCCTTCATTAACAGCTTCAAACCGTCGGCGATGGGTTGTAGGAGGCCGAAGGGACCGACGACGTTCGGCCCCTTGCGTAACTGCATTGCACCGATCACCTTCCGCTCTGCGTAGGTGAGATAAGCCACGCCAAGCAACAGCGGAATCATGATGGCTACGATCTGCAAGATTATGATCGTGCCGGGCCACAGGTATCCTTGCCAAATTTCAGCCATTGGTGCCGGTCGCCCGGTTCTCACCGGCCGCTACCGCCGAACATTCTTTCATCGTCGGAGACGAACGGCTGATCGGATCGGTCTGAAAAAAATCGATGATGGGCGGTACCAACGGTGTGGCCTTCACGGTACCGGATTTACCGAATTTGCCCCATGGTGCGGACAGCACCTCGTCCACTGCATTCATGGCCGAAGCGACTTCGCCCATGCGCTGACGTACTTGGCTCAATGTGTCATACGGCAAAGTCTTACCAAGACTCTCGGACAGGGCGCGCACAATCTTCCAGTCTTCGCGTGCCTGGCCAGGTGGAAATACCGCGACACGCGCCCGTTGTGGCCGACCCTCGGTATTGACATATGTAGCATTCTTCTCGGTGTAAGCGGCACCCGGGAGAACGACATCCGCTCGGCGCGCGCCGGCGTCGCCATGGTGGCCCTGGTACACAACGAATGCCTTGCCCAAGCGATTCATGTCCAACTCGTCCGCGCCCATAAGATAGACAAACTTGATCTTTCCGCTTGAAGTCGCGTCGAGAATTTTGTCGATACCAGGAGCTACCAAGCCCAAGTCAAGACCACCGACCCGACTGGCGGCAGTATGCAGGACATTGAAGCCGTTCCATCCGTCGCTGATCATTCCCGTGCGCTCCGCCACCTCGCGCGCCTTGGCCAAAATGGCCGCACCGTCGTCGCGGGTTAGCGCCCCCATCCCAAGAACAATCATCGGCCGATCCGCAGCGGCAAGCACTTTTGCAAAGGGATGGCTACCCTTGGCAAGAGCCAACAACGATTTGGGATCATCACCGAGATGATCAATGGGGTAGGTCAGGTCAACCGGTTGGCCGACCAGAGCGACATTGAATCCGCCGGCCAAATAACGCTTGCGCAAGCGGGCGTTGACTAACGGCGCCTCCCAACGGGGGTTGGTTCCCACCAACAGGCAGGCATCGGCGCGATCGATGCCGGCAATGGTCGTGTTGAATAGGTAACCGGTGCGGCAGGCTGAATCTAATTTCGCACCATCTTGACGGCATTCAATATTGTCACTGCGCAGAGCTGAGAATAAGTCCTTGAGCGCACACAAGGCCTCGGCGTCCGCAAGGTCGCCAGTGATGGCCGCGATTTGCTTCCCGGTCAATGGCTTGAGCGCGCCGGCAACTGCTTCGAACGCCTCGTCCCAAGTGGCGGTAACGAGACGCCCGCCGCGCCGTACAAGCGGGCGGTCTAAACGCTGGCGGCGCAGCCCGTCACAGGCAAAACGCGTCTTGTCGGATATCCACTCCCCGTTAACCGCTTCGTTGAGACGCGGCAATACGCGCAACACCTGAGGGCCACGCGCGTCGACACGAATGTTTGCGCCCACGGCGTCATGCACGTCGACTGTCTCGGTTCCTTGCAGTTCCCAGGGACGTGCCATAAATGCATATGGTTTTGAGGTCAACGCACCCACCGGACAAAGATCGATCATATTGGCCGACAACTCGGAGGTGAGTGCCTTTTCCACATAGGTACCGACCTCCATGTGTTCGCCCCGACCGGTGGCACCGAGTTCCTCAACACCTGCAACCTCGCTGGCGAAACGAATACAGCGAGTGCAATGAATGCAGCGCGTCATCACCGTCTTGATCAGTGGACCCAGGTTCTTATCCTTGACCGCGCGTTTGTTTTCTTCGAAACGGTTCAGCCCGCGACCGTAGCTCATTGCCTGATCCTGCAAGTCGCATTCGCCGCCCTGGTCGCAAATGGGGCAATCGAGCGGGTGGTTGACGAGCAGAAACTCCATCACCCCCTCCCGCGCTTTTTTCACCAGCTCGGTATTGGTCCGCACGACCATTCCCTCGCTGATCGGCATCGCGCACGATGCAATTGGCTTCGGAACCCGTTCCATCTCGACCAAACACATGCGGCAGTTGCCGGCGATAGACAGCCGCTCGTGATAACAAAAACGGGGAATCTCAATGCCGGCATACTCGCATGCTTGCAAAACTGTAATTCCCGCCGGTACTTCCAGCGCTTGTCCATCTATGGTGATATTTGGCATGGACGCTACGCCGCCTGCTCGCCGGTTTTGGCCTGGCGGTCGTCGATGCGCCGCTCCAATTCAGAACGAAAATGACGAATCAATCCTTGGATTGGCCATGCCGCCGCATCGCCAAGAGCACAGATCGTGTGCCCTTCGACTTGTCGGGTGACCGCCTCCAAAACATCGATCTCGGACTTGTCTGCCTCACCACGGACCATGCGGTTCATTACCCGCGACATCCAGCCGGTTCCCTCGCGGCATGGCGTGCATTGCCCACAGCTTTCATGCATGTAAAACTTGGAGAGCCGCGCAATTGCCTTCACGATATCGGTTGATTGGTCCATGACAATTACGGCGGCCGTGCCCAGACCAGACTTGGCCTCGGACAAGCTATCGAAATCCATGCGAACGCTGTCACAAATGACTTTGGGTATTACCGGTACCGACGATCCACCAGGAATCACCGCCAGCAAATTGTGCCAACCTCCACGGACGCCTCCCGCGTGCCGGTCGATAAGTTCGCGCAACGGAACACCCATTTCCTCCTCTACGTTGCACGGCGTGTTCACATGGCCAGATATGCAGAACACTTTAGTGCCGGTATTAAGCGGGCGCCCGAGACGGCTGAACCAACTCGCGCCGCGGCGAAGAATAGTTGGCACAACAGCGATGGTTTCGACATTGTTTACCGTTGTAGGACACCCCCAAACTCCCACTGCGGCGGGGAAAGGTGGTTTCAGTCGGGGCTGTCCTTTCTTGCCTTCGAGACTTTCGATGAGGGCGGTCTCCTCGCCACAAATATAGGCGCCGGCCCCACGGTGAACGTGGATTTCGAAATCGACGCCGGACCCGCAAGCGTTCTTGCCGATGAGCTTGGCCTCACGGGCTTCGATAATGGCCGCCTCAAGTACGTCGGCCTCGGCTTTAAATTCGCCGCGAATGTAAATGTAGGCCGCGCTGGCCCCGAGGCCGACACCGGCTAATAGGCATCCTTCCAAAAGCTTGTGGGGGTCATGCCGCATCATGTCGCGATCCTTGCACGTGCCTGGTTCGCCTTCGTCGGCGTTAACCACGAGATAACTTGGCCGACCATCGGGCTGTTTGGGCATGAACGACCATTTTAAGCCGGTGGGAAACCCGGCGCCCCCCCTGCCGCGCAACTCGGAATCCTTTATCTCTTGAACAATCCAGTCCCGCCCTTTGGCAATGAGCTCTTTGGTGCCATCCCAATCGCCGCGCCTCTGCGCGGCACGCAACCCCCAGTCCTCAAATCCGTAAAGATTAGTAAAAATTCTATCCTGATCGTCTAACATCGGTTGCCTGGTATCAGTTTTTGAGTGTAAATCGTCGTGGACATCAGTTTTTGGGCAAATGACTAATTTCGCGCAGAGTCGTTGGCCCACCCGCTGGTTCGGAGGAACGGCGGCCAGCCTGGGGGCCGCTCTTCGGTCGGTCACCCCGTTTCAGAAATTCAAACAGCTCCGCGGTGGATTTCGCATCGAGATCCTCGAAAAACTCGTCGTCGATTTGCATCATCGGCGCGTTGACGCACGCTCCCAAACATTCGACTTCCATTAATGTGGCGAATCCGTCGTCACTTGTCTCGCCAACATCCACACCGAGCGATTTCCGGCACGCGTCAAGCACAGCGTCGGATCCGCGAAGCCAACATGGGGTACAGGTGCATACTTGGACCAAGTGGCGCCCGACCGGCTGCAGATTGTACATGGTGTAAAAGGTTGCTACCTCGTATACGCGAATAATCGGCATGTCCAAGTATCGGGCAACATATTCCATTGCCTCGCGCGATAGCCAACCGCTGTTTTGCCGCTGAGCAATATCGAGTAAAGGCATGACCGCGCTTGCCTGACGTCCCTCTGGATAACGAGCGACGATCTCTTTGGCCCGCTTCGAAGACGCGGCGTTGAACTTAAATGCCTTCTTTCGCGTCATCGGTCGATCTCTCCAAACACCACGTCCATAACACCTATAATCGCCACCGCGTCCGCCAACATGTGTCCTCTAGCTAGAAAATCCGTGGCCTGTAGGAACGCGAAGCTGGGTGCACGGATTTTGCACCTGTAGGGTCTATTCGAGCCATCGGACACCAAATAGACGCCAAATTCGCCCTTTGGTGCCTCGACCGCCGTATATGTTTCTCCGGCCGGAACGCGGTACCCCTCGGTATAAAGCTTAAAATGGTGAATTAGCGCTTCCATTGAGCGCTTCATCTCGCTTCGCGGCGGCGGCGACACCTTTCGATCCAGGGTTGTAATCGGACCTTCAGGCATTTGATCAAGGCATTGTCGAATGATCTTCATGCTTTGGCGCAACTCCTCGATTCGCACGAGGTAGCGATCGAAACAATCGCCGTTCTTGCCGACCGGAATGTCAAAATCCATGCGGTCGTATACGTCGTATGGTTGGGCTTTGCGCAAATCCCACGCCACTCCGGACGCGCGGAGCATGGGCCCGCTGAATCCCCAGTCAAGGGCCTGCTCGGCGTTAGCTACGCCAATATTTACAGTGCGCTGCCGAAAAATTCGATTGTCAGTAAGCAACGTCTCCAAATCGTCTACGAACTTGGGAAACCCGTCGAGAAAGTCGGAAACATCGTCGGTCAAACCTGCCGGCAAATCCTGGTGAACACCGCCAGGACGGAAATACGCGGAATGAAACCGGGCGCCCGATACGCGTTCATAAAATTCGAGAAGGCGCTCACGTTCCTCGAAACCCCATAGCATGGGGGTCATGGCGCCAACATCCATGGCGAACGCAGACAGGTTGAGAATGTGATTTAGAATTCGTGTAAGCTCTGCGAACAGCACTCGGATGTGTTGGGCGCGCAACGGAACCCCGATGCCAAGCAGATTTTCCACCGCGAGAGCAAATGCGTGCTCTTGACACATGGGCGATACGTAATCCAGGCGATCGAAATAGGGTACGGCTTGCAGATAGGTCTTGTTTTCGATCAGCTTCTCCGTTCCGCGGTGAAGCAACCCAATATGCGGGTCGGCGCGTTCGACGATTTCGCCGTCCATTTCCAGAACTAGGCGCAACACGCCATGGGCCGCCGGGTGTTGGGGTCCGAAATTAAGGGTAAGATTGTTGATTTGAACTTCGCCCATCAATCTTTCGCTTTCTCATCACCTGGCAGCACGTATTTCGCGCCCTCCCACGGGCTGAGAAAATCAAATGTGCGAAATTCCTGGGTTAGCTGAACCGGCTGATAAACCACCCGCTTTTGCTGATCATCGTATCGAACCTCGACGTAGCCAGTTAACGGGAAATCCTTGCGTAGGGGATGCCCTTCAAAACCGTAATCCGTCAACAGTCGGCGTAAATCCGGATGGCCCGAAAAATAGACGCCGTACATATCCCAAGTTTCCCGCTCCCACCAGCCGGCGGATGAGAACACGCCGGTAACCGATGGCACCGCGCTTTCCTCATCGGTTCGTAGTTTCACGCGGACCCGTTGATTATGAGAAACGCTTAGCATGTTGTAGACGATTTCGAATCGTTGCTCCCGGGTCGGATAATCGACCCCGCAAATGTCGATCAAGCAACGGAACTGGCAGCCGGTATCGTCTCGCAAAAATGTCAAAACGGATACAATCGCTTCGCGCTCCACGACGACCATCAACTCACCGTGAGCAATTTGCGTTTCAATAACCGCCTCGGAAAGCGACGCCTGGACGCGTTCGCCAACTTCGTTCAGGGAATCAGTCATGAGCGTATTTGTCGCCGCGGCGATCCGACGATCACCGAGAAATCGTCCCAGTGCGCAGGATTTTCCTCTGTAACTGCATTATGCCGTAGAGAAGTGCTTCCGCGGTTGGCGGGCAACCAGGCACGTAGACATCCACGGGAACAATCCTGTCGCAGCCTCGGACCACCGAATAGGAATAGTGGTAATATCCCCCGCCGTTAGCGCAGCTCCCCATCGAAATTACGTAACGTGGTTCCGCCATCTGGTCGTATACCTTACGCAAGGCGGGCGCCATTTTGTTACACAACGTGCCGGCAACGATCATAACGTCTGACTGACGGGGGCTAGGTCGAAACACGACTCCAAATCGGTCGAGATCGTAGCGGCTACACGCTGAATGCATCATTTCGACCGCACAGCACGCCAATCCAAATGACATGGGCCAAAGAGATCCGGTCCGAGCCCAATTGACCAACTTGTTCAATTGCGTAACGACAAATCCCGAGTCCGCAACTTGTTCGCCCAGCGACCGCGGTATGTCATCACCCAGTTGGCCAGCCTCGACAGTTTGTCGTCCAGATGTGTGAACTATTCCCACTCGAGGGCCCCCTTTTTCCATTCGTAAACGAACCCAATAGTGAGAACCGTAAGGAATATCATCATTGACCAAAAGCCAAACGCGCCGATGTCGCCCAGAACGGTGGCCCACGGAAATAGAAAGGCCACTTCTAAATCGAAAATGATGAAGAGAAGAGTGACCAAATAAAATCGTACGTCAAATCGTTTGCGCGCGTCTCCGAAGGCGTCAAAGCCACATTCATAAGGGGATAATTTTTCACTATCCGGGCGTTGTGGCGCCACGACATACGAAGCCGTGATGATTATCAATGACAACCCCAAGGCGACCGCAAGGAAGATTAATATTGGCAGATATTCAACGAGAGCTGCTTGCATGCTGCAAACCCAATGTAAACTAAATTCCGGGGATCTTGGCTACAAGACGTTGAAAACCGGCGATAGGGCGAAGATAGGCTACCAGCGCCGATCCGAAAAGTCCTCTCTGGCCTTGGCGCACCGATGCGTCGGCAACCACATCGACACCTGAGACAAACGGCCCAGTTTCACGTTTTGCTGATCTTGACGCCAATATCGTTACCAATTAGTAACCAATGCCCCCACATGCTTTCAGTTTAACTAAATCGACGAGCCAAAGGTTAGAAAATTTCTTGTTTCTTGGGATTTTCCGAGAATTCGTCACCGCGAATTACCGGCAAACGTTTTTAACCACGTCGCATGCCGAATTCGTTTACTGCTCAATTTTTCTTCAAAACAATACTTAATGGAATTCCCTAGATCCATACTGGCGGGAGTGACGGGACTCGAACCCGCGGCCTCCGGCGTGACAGGCCGGCGCTCTAACCAAACTGAGCTACACCCCCGATTCGGTACGAATTCGGTACGGCCATGTAATGTGACATGCGGAAACGAGTCAAGATTCAACGACATCAGACTGCGGCACGTTTCAGGGTGGCGTACAATAGAACTGTTGACCCCGCCTGGTGGGCGATGACGGGATCGAACCGCCGACCTCCTCGGTGTAAACGAGGCGCTCTCCCAGCTGAGCTAATCGCCCGCGGAGTCGACGCATCTGCGCCGACAAGGGCTACTAAACTAAAATCGAAACCTACGACGTACTTGTCGCTAGGAGTTGACCGATTCCTTCAACGCCTTACCGGCCTTGAATTTGGGCAATTTTGACGCGGGAATCCTGATTTCTGCACCCGTTGCCGGATTTCGACCCGTACTTGCGGCGCGGTGGGAAACGCTAAATGTGCCAAAACCGATGAGGCGAACTTCTTCGCCAGACGCCAACGAATCGGTTATCGAATCGAAAACACTATCGACGGCCTTTCCGGCATCAGCCTTGGCAAGACCCGCAGCGTCCGCTACACGCGAGATAAGTTCATTCTTGTTCACTTTGTGACCCCCTGTTGGAAAGACTAAAATGAATTTGAACCCACTACCGAATGGGTCTCAAAGCTCGCCCCATCAGGCAGCCGCAGCAGTGTAGATCGCGTGATACGCGCCCGTCAATGACACTTGGGCCGCAAAACCTAGGAAAATTCGGATTTTTGACCCAGGGGATCGTCCAAAGGACCGACCGTCAGTGGGTCAATAGCTCACCGACCTCACCGTCACTTGAGACCGGTGCCACTTCATCCACTTCCGTGTCGGCGATCGGCAATGGCTCAGGCTCTTGCGCCAACGCACATTGAAGTACGTCGTCCACCGTAGTAACGGGAATGATTTCGACGCCTCGCTTAACGTTGTCGGGGATTTCCGCCAGGTCTTTTTCATTTTCCTTGGGGATGATCACCGTCTGCAGACGGCCACGCAGGGCGGCCAGCAACTTTTCCTTTAACCCACCGATAGGCAAAACTCGTCCCCTAAGCGTAATTTCCCCTGTCATCGCCACCGTCCGGCGAACAGCAATTCCGGTTAGGGCTGAAACAATCGATGTACACATAGCGACTCCAGCTGACGGTCCATCCTTGGGCGTTGCTCCCTCGGGAACGTGTACATGGATGTCATTCTTCTCGAAAATCTCAGGTTCGACGCCAAATAGTCGACAACGAGAATGAACGTAGCTTTTCGCCGCCTGGACGGATTCCTGCATGACATCACCCAATTTTCCAGTTTGGGTAATGCGCCCTTTACCCGGGACGATGACAGCCTCGATTGATAGCAGCTCGCCGCCCACCTCCGTCCAGGCAAGACCCGTGGTTACACCAACCAAATCCTCGAGTTCGGCCTGACCGTAGCGGAACCGTTTAACTCCTGCGAACTTGTGAAGATTACGTTGCGTCACGTGAATTTGAGACAATCCCTGGAGCAATATTTCCTTGGTAGCCTTGCGAGTAAGCTTGGCGATCTCGCGCTCTAAATTTCGCACGCCTGCTTCACGTGTGTAGTATCGAATTAGGGCTCGCAGCGCTTCGTCCGATATTGACCATTCATCATCCTTCAAACCATGCACTTCCATTTGTTTGGCGATAAGGTGACGTTTCGCGATCTGCACCTTTTCGTCCTCCGTATAACCGGAGAGACGTAGTACCTCCATGCGATCTAGCAGCGGCTGTGGAATCCGCAACGTATTGGCAGTGGTCACAAACATCACGTCGGAAAGGTCGTAATCCACTTCAAGGTAATGGTCGTTAAACGCGCTATTCTGTTCCGGATCGAGAACCTCCAATAGAGCCGACGAAGGGTCACCGCGCCAATCGGCCCCCAACTTGTCGATCTCATCAAGCAAGAACAAAGGGTTGGACGCTTTCGCCTTTTTCATCGACTGGATAATTTTACCCGGCATCGAACCGATATAGGTTCGACGATGTCCACGGATTTCGGCTTCGTCGCGAACCCCGCCCAAGGACATGCGAACGAACTGACGCCCGGTTGCCCGAGCAATCGATTTTCCGAGGGAGGTCTTGCCCACGCCCGGTGCGCCAACTAAGCAAAGAATCGGCCCTTTGAGCTTGCTCTGCCTTTGTTGGACTGCAAGATATTCAAGGATCCGCTCCTTGACCTTTTCCAGAGCGTAATGATCGTCGTCGAGAACCTGCTCGGCCCAACGAATGTCCTTTTTGATTTTGCTGCGTTTGCGCCAAGGAATATTCAGGAGCCAATCCAGATAATTTCGCACGACGGTTGCTTCCGCCGACATGGGGCTCATGGTTCGCAATTTCTTGACCTCGGCGAGCGCTTTTTCGCGCGCTTCCTTGGTCAGCTTGGTTTTCTTGATTCGATCTTCGTACTCGCTGGCCTCGTCGCGCCCGTCCCCGCCCTCTCCAAGCTCCTTTTGGATGGCTTTTAATTGTTCGTTTAAGTAGTACTCTCTCTGGGTTTTTTCCATTTGACGTTTGACACGGCTGCGAATTTTCCGTTCCACCTGCAATACACCGATTTCGCCTTCCATGAAGGCGTAGACCCGTTCCAAACGTTCTGCGACGCGTTCAATTTCCAACAGTTCCTGTTTCTCAGCGACTTTCACCGTCAAATGCGAAGCCACCGTGTCAGCCAATTTTCCTGGATCATCGATCTGGTTCAGCGACACAAGCACCTCTGGCGGCACCTTCTTATTCAACTTTACGTATTGTTCGAACTGAGAAATCACGGAACGCGCCAAAGCTTCGAGTTCCCCGGCATCATCGTGTTCTTCTTCAATTGGTTCCGCGTATGCCTGAAAAAACTTTTCGTTCTCAGTAAACTTCCGAATGCGTGCTCTCGGCCCACCCTCGACAAGAACCTTCACTGTACCGTCGGGTAACTTTAGCAGCTGCAAAACTGTGCCCACGGTACCCATTCGGTGAATGTCATTCAAACCAGGATCATCCTGTGCCGCATCCTTTTGCGCCACCAAAAGGATCTGCTTGTCCTCTTTCATGACGTCTTCAAGTGCGCTAACGGATTTTTCGCGACCCACAAACAATGGAACAATCATGTGTGGAAAGACGACGATGTCGCGAAGGGGTAATACTGGGAAAAGAGAAGCGCTTTCGCTACTCACTTTGGTACCTCACGATACAGATTTCAAAAAACCAGCAAAAAACCGTATTTACGGGATCTGGTATACTTAGAGCGCCACGTCAAGCGGTCGACCTCGGCGTTCGGCCCACTTCATCGCGCCGATCGGCATATATCAGCAGGGGCTGAGCCCTTCCTTCAATAACTTCCTTGTTGATCACCGCCTCCTCGACACCATCAAGCGCTGGCAAATCGAACATAGTGTCGAGAAGAATTCCTTCGAGTGTGGATCGCAATCCTCGTGCCCCTGTCTTTCGCGCGATTGCCTTGCGCGCAATTCCACGCAGTGCGTCCTCGGAAAAAGCCAACCGCACGTCTTCCATTTCAAAAAGTTTTTGGTATTGCTTCACCAGGGCATTCTTAGGCTTCGTCAGAATTTCGACCAAGGCGTCCTCATCGAGTAATTCAAGCGTAGCAATCACTGGTAGCCGACCAACGAATTCCGGAATAAGCCCAAACCGAAGCAAATCCTCGGGTTCGATTTCGCGCAAGATATCGCCGGTCTTCCGTTCATCCGGCGCTTGTACGTCCGCGCCAAAGCCGATTGACGAACCGCGCCCGCGCGAAGATATGATCTTTTCAAGGCCGGAAAATGCGCCACCGCAGATAAACAAAATATTGGTCGTGTCGACCTGAAGAAACTCTTGTTGGGGATGTTTACGTCCACCCTGGGGAGGAACCGACGCGACTGTACCCTCCATAATCTTTAGCAACGCTTGCTGCACACCCTCTCCGGAGACATCCCGCGTGATGGAAGGGTTATCTGATTTTCGAGAAATCTTATCGACTTCATCGATGTAGACGATCCCGCGTTGAGCGCGCTCAACGTTGTAATCTGCAGCCTGAAGCAATTTCAGAATGATATTTTCGACGTCCTCGCCTACGTAACCCGCCTCAGTCAGAGTTGTGGCGTCCG
Source organism: Alphaproteobacteria bacterium (assembly GCA_012267605.1). Taxonomy (GTDB): domain Bacteria; phylum Pseudomonadota; class Alphaproteobacteria; order JAAXGF01; family JAAXGF01; genus JAAXGF01. Next base: position 17,880 of record JAAXGF010000373.1, read on the forward strand.
CCATCGTGAAGGGAACGTCGAGAATCCGCGCCAAAGTTTGCGCGAGCAGTGTTTTACCGCATCCGGTAGGTCCAATGAGCAATATGTTTGACTTTGCCAATTCGACGTCATTGGATTTTGCCCCGTGCCCAAGTCGCTTGTAATGATTGTGAACAGCGACGGACAATACCCTCTTGGCGTATCCTTGGCCGATTACGTAGTCGTCGAGCACACGGCAAATATCGACGGGCGTAGGCACACCATCTCGGGATTTAACCAGAGCACTCTTGTGCTCTTCCCGGATAATGTCCATGCACAGTTCAACACATTCATCGCAGATAAAAACCGTTGGGCCCGCAATAAGTTTGCGCACTTCATGCTGGCTCTTTCCGCAAAAAGAGCAATACAGAGTATTTTTCGAATCGCCGCCGGTAGACTTGGTCATTGTTACTCCGTCACAGAACTTTCTTACCGATCAGGGCGTTAGTCAATATCTAAAGAGCAACTTCAAGTACCAACTGTTCTCTGTCACGAACGCCGTGTCCCCACGAAATTCGCGTTGGGCCAAGCGTCGAGGTTACAGCTAACTCTAGCCGACGCGAGGTCAAGAAAGCGTTAAGCGTCGGACGCATTCTCTTCAGCTGGTTGCGGCCGATTTGTGATGACCTCGTCAACCAATCCGAACTCCCTAGCGCCTTCTCCCGTCATGAACTTGTCCCTTTCCATATTTTTCTCAACAACGTCAAGGGGCTGTCCTGTATGTTTCACGTAAATGTCGTTCAGTCGGGTGCGCAACGAAAGGATTTCGCGCGCGTGAATTTCGATATCGGTGGCCTGACCTTGAAAGCCGCCTGACGGTTGATGAATCATGATCCGCGAATTTGGTAAAGCAAACCTCTGACCGCTCTCCCCCGATGCCAACAGCAGTGAACCCATCGACACCGCTTGACCAATACAAAGAGTGGACACAGGCGGGCGAATGTACTGCATCGTGTCATATATTGCCAATCCAGCAGTGACCAGGCCGCCCGGTGAATTGATATAAAAAGATATTACTTTCGTAGGGTTTTCAGATTCGAGAAACAGCAGCTGCGCCGTGACTAAGGACGCCATTGCGTCGTCCACTGGCCCGGTCAGAAAGATGATACGTTCCTTGAGCAGACGGGAGTAAATGTCATAAGACCGTTCGCCCCTGGCCGTCTGTTCCACGACCATCGGAACCAAGTAATTCATAAAAGTTTTTTCCGACATTGTAGAGTTGTCCTGTCTTGTCACTGTTGGCACGAAAATTTTAACCGCTCGAAGACGAATCAACGGCCTCGTCTGGCTCGCGGAGAAGCTCCTCCGAGGTGACCTGTTTATCCTCAATTTCAGCCATCGCGAGGATAAAATCGACAACCTTGTCCTCGAAAATTGGACCGCGAAGTGCCATTAACGCCTCCGCATTATCCCTGTACATCGCCACTACTTCCTTCTCCTTGCCCGGAAACTGCGCTGCCCGGGCCATGATCGCGCGTTTCAACTCGTCCGGCTCGACCGATATGTTGTTCAGACGGCCAACCTCTCCCAAGAGCAATCCAAGACGTACCCGCCGCCGGGCGATTTCCAAATACTCGGCGCACAACTCTTCTTCGGATTGCTCCGCATCGGCGAGCGTCTTGCCATGTGCCGTCATCTCTTCGGTAAGCTGCGCCCAAATTCCCTCGAATTCCTTATCGACCATGCCTGGGGGAACTGGGAAATCGTAGCTTTCTGCGAGGTGATCGAGGAGCGCACGTTTTAATCTTACCCTTCCCGCGCCCACGTACTGCCGCTCAATGCGCTCCTTAACGGCGGCTCGCAGAGATTCGACACTGGCCTGGCCATGGGCTTCGGCAAACGCTTGATCGATCGTTGCGGGATCGAGTTCTCTGATTTCCTTAACGTCAACGGAAAACTCCGCGTTTCGGCCAGCCAAATCCGAGTTTTGGTAACCATCAGGAAAACAAACCTTGACCAAAACTTGATCACCCGCATTGACCCCAATCAACTGATCCTCAAAACCAGGAACGAAACGGCCAGAGCCCAGTTCCAAAGAAAAGTCAGTGCCCGACCCACCCTCGAACTCCGTTTCGTCAATACGACCGACGAAGTCGATGATCACAACATCGCCCGAAGCGGCCGGACGGTCATTAACAGGTGTCTGAGTGGCTTCCTCTTTGGCCATGCGGGCGAGGACCGCGTCAATATCTGAATCGGCAGCTTCGGCAGTAAGTCGTGTCAGCTTAATCTTACGAAAATCCCCCGGAACAATCTCCGGCATCAGGTCGACCGCCACATTAAATTGTAAATCCTGCCCTTCGTCGAATTGATTAACGTCCACTTTAGGCTGAGAGGCGGCCCTAAGCCCTTGATCGCTAATGGCCTTGTCAGATTCCTCAGATACGATCTTCTCGATGACCTCTCCGATTACTGCGCGCCCATACTGCTTTCGAAGGAGAGTGACCGGAACCTTGCCTGGCCTAAATCCCGGCATACGAACGTCACGCCGCAATGCTTCAAGTCGGGCGACGATCTTCTCTTCGACATCGCTCGCCTCGACCACGATCTTGAACTCACGCCTGAGTTCTTCTTCAACAGTTTGGGTCACTTGCATCGACCGATCAATCCCAGGAATCGGATGAGGAAACGCGAAATTGCGAATTGCAGCACCCGCCGGCTGGTGCGGGCGGAGGGACTCGAACCCCCACGCCTTGCGGCACCAGATCCTAAATCTGGCGTGTCTACCAATTCCACCACGCCCGCCGGAGCCGCGCGCCCAATCGGCCTAGGCCAACTCTCCGCCTCTATATCACATGCCGTGCGCCTGTATACAGGGCAAAGCGAGGTGATGCGGACCCTAGTTTGACGTTTGGCGCATGGATAACGAAGGCGAACCACTCAACTGGAAATCACTCCTGAATGTAACTCCGAAAGTATGGCAGGTAACGCCTCGCTCAAATCCTCGGCGATTAGACCGGGTCCGACCCGTTTGGCAGCGGCACCGTGAAGCCACGCGGCCACGCAGCCAGCTTCGAATCCCGGCATGCCCTGGGCCATCAAGCCCACCGCGAACCCAGCAAGCACGTCGCCGGACCCTGCAGTGGCGAGATATGGCGGTGCATTATTGTTGATCGCCGCACGACCATCCGGGGATGCGACCACCGTATCGCCACCTTTTAGCAAAACCACCGAACCGCTCTCTTCCGCCGCTGCCCGTGCCCGTTTCAATTTATCACCGTCAAACGCGAACAAACGACGAAATTCCCCCTCATGGGGAGTTAACAAACATTCTGAACATATCGATTCAACCAATTGCTTTTTATTCATTTTGAACGCAGTTATTGCGTCGGCATCCAATACACATGCTTTGCCACGCTCAAGCGCCGCCACGACCCGTCGCCGGGTTGTCTCGCCAACGCCACCACCGGGTCCCAAAAGTACAGCGTTCTTCCGCTCATCCGCGAGAATCTCGTCGAACGCCGCGTCGTCCGCTATCGGCACCACCATCACAGCGGTCAATTGGGACGCGTAAACCTGTATTGCATCCTCGGGGCTTGCAACCGTCACCAGGCCAGCGCCAACCCGCAGCGCAGCGCGCGCGGCCAGTCGGGCGGCACCAGTGGTCGTGCCAGCCCCCCCAACCACCAGGGCATGGCCACGACTGTATTTGTGACCGGATCCCTTTGGCCACGGGATGCAATCCCTCCACAGGACGGGACCATTAACAAACGTACGGATAGGGATATCTCGAAGGGCGGAATCAACGATACCGATATCAGCCACGATCAGTTCGCCTGTAAGATCACGGCCGGGAAAAAGTAAATGCCCAGGCTTGGCCCGACAGAATGTAACCGTAATTTCAGCTGGAGCTGCGGCACCGAGAACCGCACCCGTATTTCCGTCGACACCGCTCGGCACGTCGACGGCGATCATCGGCAAACACCGTGACACCAAGTCCTCTATCGTAGCTCGCGCCACCCCGCCGAGCGGTCTGGTTAGGCCCGCTCCGAACAACGCATCAACTACAAGTTCGCATCCATCGAGAGCTTCCGGCCCCAGGGGAACGACCGGTCCGCACCAGCGACTGGCCATGGTCGCAGCGTCACCCTTAAGAGCGTCCAACCGACCAAGTAGGGCCAAGGATACTTGCCAACCCCGATCTTTTAGTAGACTCGCAACGACAAAACCGTCACCGCCGTTGTTTCCTGGGCCGCACAGCACGCAGATCGGGCGGGGAGTCCATCGCCGTATAATCGCCTCGGCAATTGCTTCGCCGGCGTTCGACATAAGACGTTCCCCTGGAACACCGCTGGCCATTGCCGCCCGATCGGCTGCGTACATGTGCTCAACGGTAAGAACCGCGTTCGGCGAATGCGGCGTCAGCGCCATCTGTTTTTTCATGCCCGGGCCTCATAGGGCGCGAAATGCTTTACAATTTGGAAAATAGCGCAGTGAAATGTGTTTGTCGTCGGATGAAGTGGAGATTTGCCGATTAGAGGTTTGGGGGCAAGAGGACTGATTTTCTAGATTGCACAAAGCCCCCTCCGGTCGTGAAATTATACCTGGAAACTGAATGATTCCAGGCCAGAGGGGCGATCATGAGCAAACTTTTCGAACGCGGGATTCACGCCCTGTACGAAGATGATCCCGAACGCGCCGATTATTTGGTTTTTGGGCGGGTTAGCGGGCCAAATCGACGAGGATTCCTAAAATCAGCTGGGCTTGCCGCGATGGGGACCTTGGTTGGCGCGAAGATCCCTTTTAGCGCCAATTATCCCGCCGGCCTGATCCCCGCCGCACTAGCCGATACCGAAACGCCCTTCGTTATTCACGGAAAACAAGGGTTATCGATCCTGAATGACCGACCGGTAAACGCGGAGACTCCAGCACATCTTCTCGACGATCCAGTCACACCAAACCATCGTCATTTCATTCGCAACAACGGCCTGGTTCCAGAAAGTGCGCGGAAGATGGATGCGAGCGGTTGGTCGTTGACGATCGACGGCGAGGTCGCCAAACCACTGACCCTTAGCCTCGCCGATTTGATGACCGAGTTTCCCGCGGTTACGCTCCAGCTCCAATTGGAATGCGGCGGTAACGGTCGCGCCGGGTTCAATCCTCCGGCGCGTGGAAATCAGTGGACCGTTGGCGCCATCGGTTGCGCCGAATGGACAGGTGCTCGGGTGGCGGATGTCTTCGAAGCGGCGGGAGTCAAGAAAAGCGCTGTTTACGCTGGCTATTATGGCGCGGACAAGCATCTATCGGGGGATCCCGAAAAAGTCGTGATATCGCGCGGCGCGCCGATGTGGAAGATGACTGATCCTCAAACCATTTTGGCCTATCGCATGAATGGAGATCCTCTGCCCCATTGGCACGGATTCCCACTGCGTATCGTTGCTCCTGGCTGGCCGGGTTCGGTGTCCGGTAAGTGGCTAACACGAATTTGGCTGCGCGACCGGGTCCACGACGGCGCGAAAATGACCGGAAAATCATATCGAGTCCCAGCGCACCCCATGGGTCCGGGGGTTAAGGTTCCCGAAGAAGATTGGCAAATAATCGAATCAATGCCGGTGAAATCGCTCATCACGCGGCCACGGACCGGGACAGTTCTGACCGCTGGAGCACGTAATCTTGAAGTCGGCGGCCATGCCTGGGCAGGAGACAATTTGGTCACGCGCGTTGACCTATCGATCGATTTTGGTGCGACCTGGTCCAAGGTTCACTTGGACGCTCCTCGTAATCGGTATGCTTGGCAAAATTGGCGGGCACTCATAACCTTTCCGACCAATGGATATTATGAGATTTGGGCGCGAGCCACCGATGATGAAGGCCGGGCTCAGCCATTCGGTATCGTCTGGAATGCCAAGGGATACCTGAACAATTCCATGCATCGAATTGCAGTGACGGTGTCCGCATGACCTGCGCGCGACGACGTACCGAAATGGCAGCACGCGCACGCGATGCCACAGCAATCTTAGCGATTTGCGGTGGAATGTTTTTTTTCTTCGATGCCGATGCGGAGTCTGGAGATCCGGGCGATATCCTGCCCCTAGGCGTCGGTCGCGAGCTAGTATTGTCGACTTGTTCGGCCTGCCATTCGATCAGGCTCGTTGCCCAGCAGCGACTAAGCCGTGAGACTTGGGATGAGACCTTGGATTGGATGATTTCGGAGCAAGGCATGCCCCGTCTTGGAACGCGAGACCGGCAACTTATCTTGCGCTATCTGAGCACCCATCTAAACCCGAGTGCTCCTAGATGAGCTCCCTTGCGGCCGGAATTTCTGGCAAGCAATGCGACGAGATCGCGACGAGTTGCAGTGCCAAATTTTCGGGTCAGGCGGCGACGGTTATACCATGCGGATCATGAAGCGGCACGAGTTTGACGCCACGAACATTCTTTGCCATGTTGATGATTTCGTGACGGCACTGAATCAAAGCCGCCATGACACGTTCGTCCTCGTGATCACGCATTTCCATGGAAAGCATCTTGATTTCCACCAAGTCCGCCAAAATCTCGATTGATGTCTTCGATAACGCCATGATTGGCCCCCTTGAGCTTTTCCGATGTTGCCCAAGGGTCGGGGCCCCCGGGACCACGATGTGAGTCAATGAAAACGCCGCCCGGTTAATGATTGGTGAAGGCCAAACGTGCTTTCGCGGCTTCCATCAACTTTTTTTCGCCCATCCGCTTGCCCCGGTCGTTTGCCCCAAACGCCTGTCCCGCCCAAAGCGTTTACCAAAGGCCCAGGATGCTCGACGCGCGGGTTCGAAAAGAGTACGAATTTAGTGAATGACGCCCGTCGTACACACGAATTGAGGAGGAAACGGCGTGACCACCAAACCGACTGTCTTTATCACCGGTGCGAATAGGGGAATCGGCCTCGAACTGGTGCGGCAATACGCCGCCGCCGCATGGCGGGTCATTGCAACCTGCCGCAACCCGGTCGGCCTCGGCGAATTGGCCAGATTGCATGGGGAGATCGAGGTTCACGGCTTGGACGTGACCGACGACAACCAGGCCACCGCGCTGGCAAAGGAACTGGATGGCACGGCCATTGACGTGCTGATCAACAATGCGGGAGTTTACGGGCCCAATAAGTATAGTTTGGACGAAGTGGACGAAGACGCCTGGACCCAAACCTTGCGTGTCAACGTCATGGCTCCCTTGCGCATCAGCAACCTCTTTACCCCTCATGTCGCCGCGTCGACGCAACGGAAAATCATCACCGTGACGTCCAAAATGGGCAGTATCGCCGACAACGCGTCGGGCGGTGTCTACATTTATCGATCGTCCAAGTCCGCGGTTAACGCGGTCATGCGCAGCCTTTCCCATGAATTACGTGATCAGGGGATCATTGTCACCCTGCTCCACCCCGGTTGGGTGAAGACGGACATGGGTGGCCCAAACGCTCTCATTTCGGTGGAACAAAGTGTAACCGGCGTTCGTGGGGTCATTGCCAATCTCAGTGGGGAGCAAAGCGGATCGTTCCTGAACTACGATGGGACTGAGATTCCTTGGTAGCTCCGGCTGTGCGAACCACCTTGGCCAAATCTGACTCTAATATGGACGGACTTGTCCAACGGGCGTAGAGTCCCATTTATAATTGCGAAGATGCGAACGTTTTCCGGGCGAAGAAAAGGAGCGGCAAACACCAGGGTAGTCGTAAATCTGATTCCAGCGAACGTCGCAAGCAATAGCGCGGGAGGTAAATGCAAATTGGGAGCCAAACGATGAATGTCGATCAAGTCATCAAGAAAAAGGGTCGCCACGTCGAACAGATCGCCCCCGACGAAACCATTTCCGATGCGGTGAAAGCTTTGGCAGAGCAGAATATCGGCGCGTTGATTGTCGTGAACGACCAAGAAGAGCTCGTCGGTGTCGTTTCGGAACGCGACGTTATTCGCTGTTTGGCCGACCGTGGGACCCGGATGTTGAAACAAGAAGTTCAGGAAATCATGTCGCGCGGTGTCGTCACCTGCGGTTTGAACGATACAGTAAGCCATGTCATGAAGATCATGACCGACAGGCGCATGCGTCACCTTCCGGTGCTGCAGGATGGTCGCCTAATGGGTATGATCAGCATCGGCGATCTGGTGAAGCATCGCGTGGCCGAGATCGAATTCGAAACCCGCTTCATCAATGATTACGTCAGCGGCACGTCGGATTCACCGATGCCTCACGTCGGGTAAGGTTGCGGCGATAGGATCGTCGAAAGATCGCTTGTAAGGCGGTCCGGGTTTTAACGCCCCCGAATCCCAGAATGTCGGCTTGCCGAATTAAAGTCGGTAATGCCATGGCGGGCGTTTGATCCATAACCGGCACCATGCCCGAACAGATATCAGCGCCGGCACCGGTATTTGAGAACGGTCTGCTGAAAATTCTAAACGTTTCCAATGAATACGCCCGCTCCCTGAGCGCGAATCGATGCGTACCGTTAGTGAAACTGCGTTGGCTCGTGAACACGATGGATGGTGACAATTTTGAGACCGGAGTTTTGTGACTTTGGAACGGAGAATGAAACTTCGTGACTTGTTCGAGCCCAAGCGGCAGGGGCTCGCCGTGTTGCTCCAGGATTTACCGGGCGTAACGGATGCCAAATGCCAGCAATGCGCACAAACTCTCGATTATCTGCTCAAGATCAAACTAGGAGACCGGTGGCAATGCGTGCGCATTCCCCGCAAGTGGTACGTCGAAGACCGAGACGTCGAAGTCTCCATTGATGCCGATTCGATCAATTTTCACGGCAGATAATCGATTCCAAATTTGACAGGCCCTAAGTCGCCGCGTTCGTAAGGCACGTCGTATCCCCAGGTACCCCGCCTAGGGTGCCGGGATTAAATGGTACGACCGCAACTGTTCCCTCGGACACCACTCGCCGCATTAACCATATCGCAAGAGCTCTCAGACAGATTGTTCGCTTAAGAACTCAGCGGGAGCGATTCATGAAAATTGTGGCTCACGTCGCACTATCCCTCGCATATATCTCGGCTTGCGGATTCTTCGGCTTCGCCCTCTATCAGGTGAGCGAGAACGCGGACCCGGCCATGCCGATAGTCGCCGGCGGCTTATTCGCGCTCGCCATGGGTTTCACCCACGCTGCGACTGTCCGCCGCAAGAACGATCAGGAACTCCAGACCCGTATCGCGGAAATGCAGGAGGTCTACGACGCGACCCGCACCGAACTCGCCGAGGTTCAAGAGAAGACCCGTGAACTAAGTGAATCGGTCAAGGATGCAATCGCCCAGCCGCGTGACATGGCCAAGGAATTATACGCCATCGTGCAAACCCTTCAGGGCCAGTTGGCCCAGCGCCGCCAGCCCGCGGCACCCAAAGACGGCGAGCAAAATTCTCCCGCTCCCTTGATCGTCAAGTCCAACGGCCACCCGCACGCCTTGGCCTCGGTGGAAAGCACGGTATCCAAGGACGACGAGGCGATCGCAGAGAACATCCGCGACGCCTTGGAAAACAACCGTCTCGAAATCTTTCTTCAGCCGGTTGTCAGCCTCCCGCAACGGAAAACCGAGTTTTTTTGAAACCTTTTCATGCTTGCGCACCAAAGAGGGCAAACTCGTCGAGCCCCGCGACTATATCGGCGTGGCCGAGCGCACCGGGTTGGTCACGGCGATTGACAACAACCTATTGTTCCGCAGCGTGCAACTGGCCGGCAAGACCGGTAAGCGCAGTCTCAATTTCGCCTTCTTCTGCAATATCTCCAACAGCACGGTGAACGATCATAAATTCTTTCCGGAATTCATCGCTTTCATGGAAGAGCACCGGGAACTAGCGCCGCGCCTCATCTTTGAATTGGGAATTATATACCTGACCGAGCGCGGTTTTCCGCGCC